>JASBTH010000554.1 GCA_030148525.1 Saprospiraceae bacterium
AATTACGCTGCCGGTGGTCTGTCTCGTTTACGGTTCCCTGGCCTTTATCGCCCGGCAGATGCGGGGTGGTATGCTGGAAGTGGTAAGCAAGGACTACATCCGGACGGCCCGCGCCAAAGGTCTCTCGGATCGGGTGGTTATCTGGAAACACGCCTTTCGCAATGCACTCTTTCCGCTCATCACCCTGTTCGCCAGTTTATTTCCTGCCCTGCTGGCGGGATCGGTGGTGATCGAGTACATTTTCAATATTCCGGGTATGGGCAAACTGACGGTGGATTCCATTCGCAACCAGGACTGGCCGGTAGTTTACGTTCTATTGTTGTTATCGGCGGTAGTGACGATGGCGGGTATTTTACTGGCGGATATTATGTATGCGGTAGCTGATCCCCGGGTACGCTACCAAAAAACATCAGTGAAATGAGCGGGGGAGCTTTACATAGCATGAACCATCCGAATTGGTGGCAACGCTTCCGCCAACGACGCACCAACCGCTGGTCGTTGCGGATACTGCTCTTCCTGGTGGTGATCGCGCTCTCAGCCGACTTCATCGCCAATGAACGTCCGCTGTATTGCCAGGTTGAGGGCGAGTCCCTCTGGCCGGTTTTCCGATCGTACGGAGTTTCGCTCGGACTGGCTGCTCCCCGGGGTGACCTCGCACGGCGGAACTGGCTCACCGAAGACTACGAACGGGTAGTGCGCTGTCCCATCCCCTACTCTCCCGGCACGCTCGACCGACGCAACATGCGTGCACTCGGACCTTTCGGCAACCAACAACTGGAATCGGGGCGCTTCAGACATTGGCTGGGTACCGATGAGCTGGGCAAGGACGTAGCCGCCGGTCTGATTCACGGCACCCGCACGGCACTATTGGTGGGCCTGGTGGCCATGGCGGTTGCCAGCCTGATCGGTATCACCCTGGGGGCTATTGCCGGCTATTTCGGAGATGACCGGTTCCGCTGGCCCCGCCGCCGCTTTTGGGTGTTAGGGCTGGGGTTGATCCCCTGGATCTTCTTTGGCTGGATCATTCCCTTGCCCGGGTTTATTCCGGAGACAGGAATGTGGCGGGTGCTCTGGGCGCTCCTGCTATTAATAGTGTTATTGAGTCTGTGCCGGTTAGTAGTGCCCATGAGAAAAACATCAACGGTCCGGGCATGGCCCCTCGATTTCGGGGTAATGCGGCTGATCGAGGTCATGAACTCTATTCCGGCCCTCATGCTCCTGTTGGCTATCGTAGCTACCCTGGAGCAGTCGTCCCTGTTATTGGTCATGGCCATTATCGGTCTGATCCGGTGGACGGGCGTGGCTCGCTTTGTGCGGGCCGAGATGCTCCGCATTCGCGAGCAGTACTACATCGAAGCCGGTCGGGTTCTCGGCTTTTCGGAAAAGCGAATGCTCATCCGGCACGCCCTCCCGAATGGACTACGCCCCGTACTGATCACCATTGCCTTCGGGATTTCCGGTGCCATCCTATTGGAGGCCTTCCTGTCGTTCCTCGGCATTGGATTACCCGCCGATGCGGTCACCTGGGGCACCTTACTCAATAAGATCAAATCCAATACCCAGGCCTGGTGGCTGGCCCTGTTCCCCGGAATGGCCATTTTCATTACGGTCACCATTTTCAATTTGATCGGGGAAGGCCTGGCGGAGGTGTTGGATTATTGAAACGGTTTACGATGAACGGCCCACGGCTCACGGTATTCCGGAGCACCCATCTCTTCCTGAGAACGGGGTCCTGCGCAAGCGATTTATTCGGCACGGTAAAAGAGAGGTGACTGAGTGATTCGACCTTCATGGTCGATAAAGGTCCGGGGGACCTTTAAACGAAGGAACCGCGAAGCGGCAACGCAGGGTATTTAAGCATTGACAAACGCTATTCAAAGCATAGACAAAAACCAATTATCCAGGGGTGAGTTTTCGAAAGCGGAAAGCACCGTTTGCGCGATCCGGAGGATCACGCACCAAAATCGTTATCTACCGGCCTTGCGCATTTTTTTGGGGAACAGATGCGTGGTGGCCCCGCCTTTCACTTTTCCTTTACCGTTGCGTTCAGTGTGTACATTTTGGGTGGCGGGGCAACCCGTTTTGCGGCTGCAGGCAAAGGACGATAAACCAAGGCCAATAGCGAGGATACACAAAATAATGAGGGAGGGGCGGGATTTCATGGATTTGAGTTTTTGCATACGCAAATTAGGAACAAATGAGCTACTTAGAGGTTTAACGGGCCGGAACCCTAGTAAAAATAGGCATTTTGGGTTTCTTTTTAAAGGTAAAACTTGGTATTGCTAATTGTAGCGGCTAAATTTGACGCATCATTTGCTAATCAAACATTTCGAAATGAACAAAGGAGATCTGATTAACAAGATTGCAGAAAGTGCTGATATTTCTAAAGCCCAGGCTACTGATGCCCTGAATGCTGTCCTCGACAACATTGGCGATGCATTGAAAAGTGGCGACAAAGTAACGCTGATTGGATTCGGCACCTTCTCTGTCTCCAAGCGTAACGCTCGCACAGGTCGTAACCCACAGACCGGTGAGACCATTCAGATTGCAGCTAAGAATGTTGTTAAGTTCAAGCCGGGCAAAGAACTGTCTGACTCTGTGAACTAGTTAAGGTATATTTCGGGGGCGCGAACTACGCGTGACCCCTCCCCTAAAAAGGGCAATCCATCGTTATGGATTGCCCTTTTTTTGTACTTTTGGGGCCATTGTTAACGGGATCGATATTCCACATAAAGTACGAATCCATATGGCCTCCATTCAAGAGCTGGAACGCATAGCCAGTCAGGTCCGCCGTGATATTATCCGGCAAACCCATTACGCAGCCAGCGGGCACCCCGGTGGCTCCCTTGGTTGCACTGACCTGCTGGTCGCTCTATACTTTGACGTGCTCAAACACGACCCATCCTTTAATATGTCCGGGAAAGAGGAGGATATGTTCTTCCTCTCCAATGGCCACATTTCTCCAGTATGGTACAGTGTACTGGCCCGCAGCGGCTACTTTCCGGTTGAAGAGCTAAATACATTCCGGCAAATCGATTCCCGCCTGCAGGGTCACCCCGCCACCCACGAAGGGCTGCCGGGCATCCGCGTTGCCTCGGGATCGCTGGGACAAGGCTTATCCATCGCAATTGGTGCAGCCCTGGCAAAGAAACTGAACAAGGACGACAGCACCATCTATTGCCTGTGCGGTGATGGAGAACTACAGGAAGGACAGATCTGGGAAGCTGTGCTGTTTGCCAACCACCACAAGGTTGACAACCTGATTGCCATTGTCGACTGGAACGGCCAGCAAATCGACGGCCCCAACGACGATGTGATCACCCTGGGTGATCTCCCGGCCAAATGGGACGCTTTCGGTTGGACTGTGCTGCATATGAACGGAAACGATATGCGGGAAGTGATCGATGTTTTGGCGAAAGCCAAAGCAGCCACCGGTAGTGGCCAACCAGTAGTTATCCTTATGAAAACGGAAATGGGCTACGGGGTCGACTTCATGCAGGGTACCCATAAATGGCACGGGAAGGCACCAAATGCTGAGCAAACCGAGCAGGCACTGGCTCAATTAGAAGAAACGCTCGGTGATTTCCCGGAACGCCAGTAATCCATTTTATGTCCTTCTATTATTGAAGATCAAAAGCAACATGCTCATGCTCCAAGATATTGTATCCACCGGAAAGAAAGCCACTCGTGATGGCTTCGGCGCCGGTCTTCTCGAAGTAGGTCGCAACAATCCCGATGTCGTTGCCCTTTGTGCCGACCTGGTCGGCTCCCTGAAAATGCAGGATTTCATCGATGAGTTCCCCGAACGCTTCTTCCAGGTAGGCATCTCTGAGGCGAATATGATGGGGATCGCCGCCGGACTGGCCACTAGTGGGAAAATACCCTATACCGGTACTTTTGCCAACTTTTCAACTGGTCGCGTATACGACCAGCTGCGTCAATCTATTGCCTATTCCCACAAAAACGTTAAGGTGTGTGCTTCCCACGCGGGGCTGACGCTGGGCGAAGATGGGGCTACCCACCAGATACTGGAAGATATCGGTATGACCAAGATGCTACCTGGGTTCACAGTGATCAATCCCTGCGATTACAATCAGACTAAAGCAGCTACCATTGCCATTGCCGAACACGAGGGTCCCGTTTATTTGCGCTTTGGCCGTCCCGGTTGGCCCATTTTTACGCCGGAAGATCAAACTTTCGAGATCGGGAAAGCATTACACTTAGCGGAAGGCAGCGACGTATCCATTTTCGCTACCGGACACATGGTTTGGCAATCGGTGGAAGCTGCCAAAGAATTGGCAAAAGAAGGCATCTCCGTGGACCTGATCAACATACACACGATTAAGCCCCTCGACGAAGCAGCTGTCTTGACATCACTGGCGAAAACCGGTTGTGCGGTAACGGCCGAGGAACACCAAATAGCTGGCGGACTGGGCGGTAGTATTGCTCAACTTGCCGCCAACAAGCAACCCGTTCCGCTTGAATTCGTAGGTGTCAATGATAGCTTTGGCGAAAGCGGCAAACCCATTGACCTGCTCAATAAGTATGGCCTGGGGGTATCAGATGTCGTAGCTGCCGTCAAGCGCGTGCTTGATCGAACCTGATTAACGAATGGGGGTGACTAATGGTTGCCCCCACCCGAACACCACCAAATACGACCGCTATGAAATTCGGAACCAAATGCATCCACGCCGGCGTCGAGCCTGATCCGGCGACCGGTGCCGTAATGACTCCTATTTACCAGACATCAACGTATGCACAGGATTCACCTGGTCAACACAAGGGGTACGAGTATGCCCGGACCCAGAATCCTACCCGGCATGCGCTGGAGAACAACCTGGCCTCTCTCGAGAACGGGGCAGCCGCCATCTGTTTTTCCAGTGGTCTGGCCGCCATGGATGCCATCATCCGCATGCTGAATCCGGGGGATGAAGTATTATCGGTTAACGATCTGTACGGAGGCTCCTACCGCCAGCTTACCAAAGTGCACGGCCGCTTCGGCATAAAGTCGAAGTTTATCAGCATGAACGAGCCGGAAGATATCGTTCCCCATATTTCGGAGCACACCAAACTGCTGTGGATCGAGACGCCCACCAATCCTATGCTCAATGTAGTGGACATTGAGGCTATTTGTGCGCTTGCGCAAAAACACGGCGTACTGACCTGCGTGGATAATACCTTCGCATCGCCCTATTTACAACGCCCCATCGAACTGGGTGCCGATATCGTAATGCACTCCGCAACCAAATACCTCGGAGGTCACTCCGATGTGGTGCACGGTGCTGTTATCGTAAAAGATCCGGCACACGAGGCCCATTTCCGGTTTACACAGAATGCAGTGGGTGCCGTTCCTGGTCCACAGGATTGTTTTTTGCTGCTCCGCGGCATCAAAACGCTGCACTTGCGGGTGGAGCGCGCCTGTGAAAATGCGGCTAAGGTTGCGAAGCACTTACAGCAGCATCCCAAAGTCAATCAGGTGTATTACCCCGGTTTGGAAGACCACCCGCAGCACGAGCTCGCCAAGCGACAAATGAAACACTTCGGTGCCATGGTTTCCTTCGACCTGCACCAGAATACGCTGGATTATGCGACTCATGTACTGTCAAATACCAAGGTGTTCACCCTGGCCGAATCACTGGGCGGTGTCGAATCGCTCATCGGTCACCCGGCGAGCATGACGCACGCCAGTATTCCAAGAGAAGAACGCCTTAAAGTAGGCCTCACCGATTCCCTGATCCGGCTGAGTATTGGTATCGAAGACGCCGACGATTTGATAGGGGATCTGGACACTGCCCTCGAAAAGCTTCCCGCTGCCAGGGAAATACCGGCTAGTACCCACTAAGGCCCGCCGTGGTTTATAACCACTAACCATACCCCCGAAACAGCAATTGTTTCGGGGGTATTTTTTTAGCGATTGGGTAGTGAGTGTTGCAGTTTGCAACAATTTGTTTTATATTGCCGTAAAAAAACAATTTGTTATGCAACAACAGACTACCCAGTTTCTCCGCAAAAATGTCTGGCGCATGGTGCTGGTTATTTTGTTGCTGGTTGTTGCCTCCAAAAAGGATATGCGCTTTCACCTGAACCTCAATCACCCGGCGCAAGCTTCTTCGGATAACGCAACCCCGGCAAAGTCCATTGCGGCCAATCACACCGATAGCCAAAAGGCTACCATTATGGAGCGTTTTCAATTTCGGTTATTTCCCATCAGGCGCAGCAGCAAATCTGACGATCGTGCAACCGATCCGGTACCTGAACTCGATCCGCAGGCACAAGATGCTTTTGTCAGGCGATTTGCACGGGTTGCCATTACGGAGCGCAAAAAATTCGGCATTCCGTCTTCCTATATTTTGGCCAACGGCTTATTGCATAGCCGGGCCGGTTATGATCCCCGGGTACAGCTCGGCAATAATTACTTTGGCATTCCGTGTACTCCCGATTGGCGGGGCGCTACCATCCAGGTGGAGGGCGAGTGCTACCGGGCCTATGAAACCCCATGGATGAGCTTTCGCGACCATAGTTTATTCGTAGCTACCGGCTCATATTCGCCCGATCAACCGCCCCTGCCTACGGACTATATTGGGTGGACCGATGCCACTATCGCCAAGGGGTACCCGGCCAATAAACGGTACAAAAAAGCAATGGTAGAGCTTATCGAAGAATTGCAGTTGTTCCTGATCGATGAGCAACAATAGGTATTAGTACGCTAAAGGGTTCTTTTCCTTGTAGTAGTGAACACCGGCACCAAATACCCACCCCTCGTGCCCCTTGGGGGTACGGACTTTTATCCAGGGTTCGGTGGCCATCCCCCGGCCGAGGTTTACTTCGGTTGTGAATTCGGTCCACTCATTCAGGAAAAGTACTTCCTCGAACAGGGGAAGTTGGTCTACTACCTCTGCATCCAGTGCAGGTGCATTGCGAACATTTAGGTCATCAATGGTAACGTACAGGGGGGTATACTCCGATCGAGTCTTTTTCTGTGCCTGACGACGAGCAGCTTCCAGGCTGTCCTGTTTGGCCGCCAGGCGGGCCAGGCTGTCGGCCTCAGCCTGTTGCGGATCTATTTGTTCCTCCGGGTTTTCCGACAAGATCTCCTGGCGGGTACGAGAACATTTACTAACTGCCCAAATCATAAAACTGACCAGGAAGATCCCGATGATGATCATTTCGAGTTTGGGGAGAACCGATGTTTTTTTGTCACTCATGGTGCCGTGTTATTGCGGTGCAACAATAGATTGCTTAATTTAAGAAGGGTATTCATAAATGTAGCGGGGTAGTCGGTCAAATTCCAAGAATACTATTCGAAATCCCCGTTGACGACGAAATAAGCCTGATAAAATCAGCAAGATGTAACCAATTCCTTTCCGGAATCTGGTATCAGCAGGAACTGTCTGTTTTTTTTGATATAGTACTCAGGCAGTTTTACTTGCGCAGAAAGCTTGGACATGGCCCAAACCTTATCGGAATCGGTATAAAAGGAAAAGCACCCACCATATAAAGATCGGATAATTATGACGGAGGAAATCTACCGGCTGGCGCTGGTATGTGTACCTAAGGTGGGTGCGCAAACAGCCAAGACTCTATTGAGTTATTGTGGAAGCGTAGAGGGTATTTTTACGGCCAGCCAGCAGGCTTTATTGGCCATACCCGGTATTGGAGCACAGTTAGTGCAAAACATTCAAAATCCGGAGTTGCTCGACCGGGCAGCCCGCGAGTGGGAATGCATGCAGGAGAACGATATTCGCCTGGTTTATTTTCAGGATCCGGAATACCCCAAACGCTTGCGAACGTATTTCGATGCGCCAATAGGATTGTTCATATCGGGAAATCTGGATCTGAACGCTCCCAGAATACTTTCCATCATCGGCACGCGTAAGCCTACCCGGGAAGGCCTGCAAATTTGTCACCAATTGGTAGAAGAATTACGGCCCTACCAACCAGTTATCGTTAGTGGAATGGCCTACGGAATCGATATTTGTGCCCACCGGGCAGCCATGGAACACGATCTGCCCACCATCGGCGTGATGGCCCATGGACACGGGTATCTATACCCCACTGCTCACCGTGCCGATGCTGAACGCATGCTAGCCAGGGGAGGACTGATCAGCGAGTATCCCAGATTTGTCTATCCCGAAAAGGAATACTTCCCCATGCGCAACCGAATTGTTGCCGGCATGTGTGATGCACTGGTCGTTATTGAAACCGGAGAACGTGGAGGTTCTATTATTACCGCCAATCTGGCCAATGGCTATCACAAGGACGTATTCGCCGTACCGGGACGCCTCAGTGATCCGCGTTCAAAAGGCTGTAACCAATTGATCAAATCACACCGGGCCGCTCTCCTGGAAAGTGCCGGGGACATTGGTTATATCATGGGGTGGGATACGCCCGACAGCAATTCCCCGCAACAACAAACCCTCTTTACCGAGCTGTCGGAAGACGAGAAAAATATCGTAGCTTTGTTAGATAAGGCTGACCCGGTAAGCATCGATTGGTTGTGTTACCAGAGCCAGCAAAGCAACAGTAAGGTCGCGGCCCTGTTGTTAGAGTTAGAGTGTCGTGGTGTAGTCCTTGCAAAACCAGGCAACCGTTTTTCTCTGGCTCAGGGGAGAAACTGACGAATTCACGGCAAAAAAAGGTCTAAATCAAACTATCTAAGAGAATACCACTATGAAAAAATGTGTTTGGGCCCTCGCCCTGCTCCTTTGGATGACGGGTTGTGCGACGCCTGCGCCAAATCCTTCCCCATCTGATGATCTTCGCCCCGCCCGCAAAGCAAAAAACGTGATCTTACTCATTGGTGACGGTATGGGACTTACACAGATCAGTGCGGGGCTGTACAGTAATAACAATAAGCTGGAACTCGAGCGCTTTCCCGTAGTGGGCTTGCACAAGTCCTATGCTGCCAACAGCCTGATAACAGACTCGGCAGCTGGTGCTACTGCCTTCGCCTGTGGGGTGAAAACATATAACGGAGCTATTGCCGTCGACACTGACACCAATTCCGTACGCACTATTTTGGAGGAGGCGGAAGCCCGTGGTCTGGCAACGGGACTGGTTGCCACTTCAACCATTGTTCACGCCACACCGGCTTCATTCATCGCTCATGTTAAATCTCGTCAAATGTACGAGGATATCGCTGCTGAATTCCTGCAGACCGAGATCGACTTTTTTGTGGGTGGAGGTAAAAAATACTTCGACCGCCGCGAGACGGATGACCGCAATATTTACCAGGAATTGGAGGCCAAAGGATATGTTATGTCCGACTACTTCCAGAAAGACTTCGATAAGGTTAAGATCGATGCCACCAAAAACTTTGGCTACCTGACCGCCGATGCCGATCCCTTACCTTACCGCCAGGGCCGTAAATACCTGAAGCCCGCCAGTGAAATGGCCATTGAGTTCCTCGAAGAACACGATGCCGCTGACAAAGGGTATTTCCTGATGATCGAAGGCGCTCAGATTGATTGGGGCGGGCACGCTAACGATTCGGATTACATAATTACCGAAATGCTGGACTTCAACCAGGTGATCGGTGCCGTAATGGACTATGCCGAAAAGGACGGTGAGACCCTGGTAATTGTAACTGCAGATCACGAAACTGGTGGCTATGCTATTAATCCGGGTTCCCGGATGGGGCGCATCGAAGCCGGTTTCACGAGTGATTACCACACCGCCGCTATGATACCCGTTTTTGCCTACGGTCCCGGCGCCGAGCTATTCGCCGGCATTTACGAGAATACTGCTATTCACACCAAGATGCGACGGGCGTTAAACTTTGAGCGCAACCAATAAGAATAACGTCCCCAATTGACACGACTGAAACGAGAAACTATACCGACAACGAAGTGGTTTTGCTCCGCAGTACTTTGTGCTGGGAATCCAAAACTTTTCGGAAGCGTATAATTTTTCTCCGCCCCTAAGCAGCGGTAATAACCCCACAAAAAAAGGGAAAACGCCTGGTTGGCGTTTTCCCTTTTTTTCACTGTGCCGAGGCAGGTTAAAGGTGGCGTTCCGCGTGATAAGAAGACCGAACCAGAGGTCCACTCTCTACGAAATCAAATCCTTTTTCCATACCAACTTCCTTATACTTGGCAAAGGTATCGGGATGGACATATTCAGCAACATCGAGGTGCATCTTAGTTGGTTGGAGATATTGACCGATGGTCAGTACATCACACCCATGTGCCAACAAGTCATCCATCGTCTGGTACACCTGCTCGTCGGTTTCGCCCAAGCCAACCATGATCCCGGATTTGGTACGTTTGCCAAAATCCTTGGTTCGTTGGATTTGCTCCAGACTACGGTGGTATTTTGCCTGTGGCCGTACCTTGCGGTAAAGGGCTTCAACTGTTTCCATATTGTGGGAAACTACTTCTTGCCCACCACTGATCATACGCTCCAAAGCAGCCCAGGTGGCACGAACATCGGGGATCAGTGTTTCAATGGTAACGTGTGGGGTGCGTTCCTTGACGGCACGCACTGTTTCGTACCATACTTCGGCACCGCGATCCTTTAGCTCATCACGATTTACTGATGTGATAACGGCGTGCTTCACATCCATGAGGTCGATGGCTTCCGCAACGCGGCGCGGTTCATCTTCATCGTATTCGGGTGGACGGCCGGTTTTCACCGCGCAAAATGAGCAAGAGCGGGTGCAGGTATTACCGAGGATCATGAAGGTAGCCGTACCGGCTCCCCAGCATTCTCCCATGTTTGGGCAATTACCACTCTGACAAATTGTATGGAGATTGTAGTCGTCGACCAGGCGACGCACTTTTCTATATTCGGGACCGATGGGAAGTTTTACCCGTAACCAGTCGGGTTTACGGCGTCTCGGTTCCTTCTTTTCAACTATCGGTAACTCGATCATACAAGGCCTCCTTTTGTGCCGGTTCGTGAAACAGCTCACGTGCTAAAGAATACAATACGA
>JASBTH010000094.1 GCA_030148525.1 Saprospiraceae bacterium
GATTTCAGGGTTCCCCCAAAAAGGACTTTCAGCTTGACCGTGTCGGTCTTATTGGTTTCGAGCACTTCCAGCATCAAAGTACCATCGTCGATCAATACCTTCTCTCCGACATTTACGTCACGCGCAAAGTTCTCATAGCTCATGTAAACCTTCTCGGCCGTTCCTATGCATTCTTCATTGGTGAAAATGATCGTATCACCCGGGGCAATGGGTACCCCCCCGTCAGTCATTTCACCTACGCGTAGTTTAGGCCCCTGCAGATCGGCCAGGATTCCCACGTGGACATTGTATTTTTCTTTAATGTAGGTGATGCGGTTTATGACTTCGAGGTGATCCTCATGGGATCCGTGCGAGAAGTTCAGTCGAAAGACGTCGACACCGGCCTGTACCAGTTCTAACAGGCGGTCATACGAACTGGAAGCAGGGCCAATAGTGGCTACTATCTTCGTTTTTTGATGGTCTGTGACTTGCATGTGGTTGATGGTTTTCGCTTTGTAGTCAATCGAGTCCATATTATGTTTTCCCGTAATTAAAGGTTTTACGGAGAACTAAGTGTAAATTTCACAATAAATAATCCAAAAAAGAATAGGGGCCACCTATTTTTTTGCTAAAATGGGGACCCACCTGGTGCTAAAATGAAGGTGTCTGTGAGCTGTTCCGTACCGATTTTGCGGTGTAGTAAACAAGGATGAGCCAAATTTTTCCTAAATATTTTGGCGAAAGCCGAAAAAAAATATGGTAAAACGGTTAAAAACCCACTTCTAGTTAGCACATGTTGGGATAAAAAAAGCATGAAAAACTTTGTTTATCAAGGTTCTTCTACTTTTCTTTGCAGGAGCATTCGTAAACCAATAAAGCGAATACATATGTCTAATATTGCAGAAAGAGTAAGTAAAATCATCGTCGACAAACTGGGCGTTGATGAGTCCGAAGTAACTCAGGAAGCTAGCTTCACCAATGACCTGGGTGCCGACTCACTCGATACCGTTGAGTTGATCATGGAATTTGAAAAAGAATTCGACATTTCAATTCCCGATGAACAAGCGGAAAACATCCAAACGGTCGGACAGGCGGTTTCTTACCTGGAAGAACAAACGGAAAAGAAATAACGAGTTCGCGCAGCCCACAAGTCAGTCTTTTCTGGCTTGTGGGTTTCTTTCCCACCTTTCTTGTAGCGCGAAGAGTATCCGTCCCGTCCTAATTCCATTCCTCCAAATAAATACGTATCCGTCATGAAAAGGGTTGTAGTCACAGGTATTGGAGCTGTCACGCCGATCGGTAATACAGTAGCGGCGTATCTGGATGGTCTGAAAAATGGCCGCAGTGGATCCAATCCCATTTCTCTTTTTGACGCTTCCGAATTCAAAACGCAGTTTGCCTGCGAAGTTACTGATCTGGAAATTACGGATTTCATCGACCGGCGGGAAGCCCGCCGGCTGGACCGTTTTTCCCAATTCGCCATGATCTCCTCTGACGAAGCTATGAAAATGGCGGGCCTCGACGTGGATCAGCTCGAAGGTATCGATCAGGACCGGGCTGGTGTGATCTGGGGTTCGGGGATTGGTGGTTTGCGAAGCCTGGAAGAAGAAATTGAAACTTTTGCAACCGGAAACGGGACACCACGGTATAATCCGTTCATGATCCCAAAGATGATCTCCGACATCGCTTCCGGTCATATTTCCATAAAATATGGCTTCCGCGGGGTGAATTACGCAACGGTCTCAGCTTGCGCGTCCTCCTCGCACGCCATCATTAATGCCTTCGACTATATCCGGTTGGGGCGTAACGACATTGTGGTGACCGGTGGCTCGGAGGCAGCCGTTACCAAAGCTGGTATCGGTGGCTTCAACGCCATGAAAGCCCTCTCCACCCGCAACGACGATTACAAAACGGCATCGCGCCCCTTTGATAAGGAGCGAGATGGCTTTGTACTGGGCGAAGGAGCCGGTGCCCTGGTGCTCGAAGAATTGGAGCACGCCAAGAAACGGGGTGCTACCATCTTTGCCGAAGTAGTAGGTGGTGGTGCTACGGCTGATGCCCACCATATCACTGCTCCTCACCCGGAAGGACTGGGAGCAGCCAACGTCATGCGAATTGCCCTGGAAGATGCGGGCATGACCAGTGATGATATTGACTATATAAATGTGCACGGTACCTCTACCCCGCTGGGTGATATTGCTGAGATTAAGGCAATTGAGCAGGTTTTTGGTGACCGCGCCTATCAATTAAATATTAGTTCTACAAAATCGATGACCGGCCACCTGTTGGGGGCCGCCGGAGCTATTGAAGCCATCGCCGGTATCCTGGCGCTCCAACACGATTTTGTACCACCGACGATCAACCACTTTACGGATGATCCCGAACTGGATGCCCGGTTGAATCTTACCTTCAATGAAGCGCAAGACAAAAAGGTACGTGCCTTTTTGAGTAATACATTTGGCTTCGGCGGGCATAATTCTTCGGTGATCATGAAGAAATTTGAGGGATAACCTTCGGTTTTCATTAAGGCCTTACGCGCCATTAGACATCGGATACCGCTGGTATCTAATGGCTTAGCCCAGATGCACCCGGACCTTTCCCTTTATCCTAATGCCGATTTCTGCCTCGTGTGACCGCGGTCGCATGGGTGTTATCATGGTCATTATTAATCTAATCTCGGTGCAATTTGCGGTTCGTATTCAGACTATATAACTACTACCTTTCGCCGGATAGGGATTTCGCGCGAAAGCTCAGGCCTTTGCTGGGATTCACCCCGGTCAACCTGAGTATTTTTATCCTCGCCTTTTCCCACAAATCTACCAATTCTGAGCGCCCGAATTCCATCCAGAATAACGAGCGCCTCGAGTATTTGGGAGATGCCGTACTGGGAACCATTGTAGCGGAATACCTCTTTAAAAAGTATCCCGACAGCGACGAGGGCTTCCTGACTAAAATGCGATCCAAGATCGTGAAGCGGAAATCCCTCAATAAGATCGGCGATAAGATGGGGCTCGATATGATGCTGAACGAGTACAATAATACCCGCCTTAGTCGCTCCATGCTGGGAAATGCGCTGGAAGCCCTGGTCGGGGCCATCTACCTCGAAAGCGGATACCACGGGACCCGCCGCTACATTATTAATCAGGTCCTGCGGAAATACGTCGATGTACACGAACTCGAACGCATCGACGATAACTATAAAAGTCAATTACTGGAGTGGTGCCAGAAAAACGGCCGCACCGTCAGTTACAAACTGTTGGCCCGCTATAAATTCGAAAAACGCGACCGGTTTAAAGTGGCGGTTATGGTCAATGGTAAGCGACTTGCCACGGCCGACGATTTCAATAAGAAAAGCGCCGAACAGACTGCTTCCGAAAAAGCTATGCAAGCCCTTGGCATCCTCGTCGAAGAGGAGGAAGAGGATTAGTTACTTTCCTGGTTGAGTCCGGGATTTTTACGATCTTCCGGGCATGGACTGGGACCTGGAAAAAGTGCGGCGGCTGGCTCCTGACTTACTCACCTTTGAGCGATCAGAAAAACTGGTCAAACCATCCCGTTGGAAAGAATTGGGACAAAAAGGACCCCTCATCTGGGGCCAATGCCGCAGTGGTGGCCTAACCTGGTATAAAACAGGACTTGAATTGGATAAGGAACGCTCTTTTAGCAATAGTCCCTCGGCGGTCCTTCCCGACAAATACGTTCTGGCTCTGGCTACCTATTTCCTGAAATTCCCCACCCGTTTCCCGCAGCGCGAAGAACCACCCGCCTGGGTGGGCGAGGGTTTTCGCCGTCAGCACCAAAAACGGGAAGAAGCCCCCACCCAACGGGCCGATAAAAAGGCCCGGGCCAGGGAAAGGGCCCGCCAAAAGCGACTGCTGCTCATGTACGAAGGCGTAAGCGACCTGGAACGCTGGCTGGATGATGTGGCCCGCGAGGGACTGGGTGCCTGGCAACAACGCGATGATGCCGCCTGGGAAGCCATCGCTACCCGAATGACCGACCAAAAGCTTAATGGTCCGGCACGTCGCATCCGACGGATGGCAGCCCTGCGTTCTCAACCCGATTGGCTCGACCTGCTGACCCGGGAACTGGCCGACCTGTTCCTCTTCGCGCAGGCTTTTCAGCAACTGGATGAATACGAAGAGGCCTTTCAGGCCGAGCTCCTCAATCAGGCGGGCATCAACACCCGCAAGAGCGAGTTGCTCGACGAAACTGGGTTGTCGGACTATTGGTTGGTGCTGTCGCGCCAGGAAGGGGAGGACGAGAACCTCCGCTACCGCCGCGTTTGGCTGTGGGGGGAAGAAGTACAACGCCCGGCCTTATTACTTGATTTTGCCTGGGGCGATCAAGCCTACGAACACGATTGGCGCGTAGGAGCGGCCGTGGAAGCCGAATTGGTCTATTATCCGGGCGCACTACCGCACCGGGCCGTAGTCAAGAATTTCTCCTACCAGCAAAGACCCTTTGCCCACCTGAAGGGGCAACAAAAGATAAGTGACTTTTTGCGGGATACCGCACAACAATGGGCCCGGAATCCCTGGATGGTCACCGCCCCGTCCCTCCTGGCCGATGTAGTACCCGTGCTGGATGAACAAGCTCATTTATACATCAAGGACAGGGAAGATCAACTCCTTCCACTGGCGGCCGATCCCGCTTCCTGGAAGCTGCTGTCGGCCTATCGCGCTGAGCCCATGCTCGTCTTCGGGGAATGGAACGGTCAGTACCTGCAGCCATTCATGACCCTGGCCAACCGACGGATCGTTCGCTTGCATTATTCAGACGGCTGACGATGGACGGCGCACGGTTCACGGTTCACGGCTCACGGTTCACGGCTCACGATTCACGGCTCACGATAGACGGCTCACGGCTCTCGGCTGACGGCTAACGATAGACGGTTCACGGCTACACGGCTTACGGCAGACGGCTCAAAAAGGAGCGCTGATCCTTTGGATCGCGCCAGATATTCGTACCTAAAAGCAAGTAAACACGGAAGGTCTTTTCACGCTGCACGGTTTACGGTTTAATGGTTGAATGGAGCGCTGATTATTCTCCGACCGCCGAAGCTTCTTCGGGCGTATGCCTCAGCGCAGGCAAGGTTGGGGCGCGTATACATGAAGATCACTCGACAGGCCGGTTTCTATATAATGGTAATTTGGAGAAAACCTGATTTCTTCCCCACATTCCCCATATCTCCAACACACTTTATCAAAAAATTGCTTTCTCCCCAAGGCCTATGTCTTCCCGTTTGGGAAGTTGGTCGGTGTTTTTTAGTTGATGCGATATAATTGTATAAGGTGAAACTGATGTTTATGGATTATTTTAAGGGTTGGTAGAAGTAAGACGAATCTCAAAAGCAGGGCCTGTCTTAAGATCAATCATTTTTCCTTAGTTTTGAAGTAGATTAGAACCTTTCAACTCATGACAGAGCAGGATACACACAGCATAGTTGTCGTAGGAGACATGAATCCTACTATTTTCCATCCCCTTTGGTTTTCCAGGGAAGATGTAATTCCTGAAAATGAGGCAGAGGCGGCGGAAGTAAAAGTGATCCATCCTGACATCACTGCTTTTTCGGCGGGATGGTTTGACCTGCAAGTCACTCGGCAAAGGTTTATGCTTAAAACCAAAATGGAGGCTTACTACGAGCCGCTAAGAGACCTTGTTACCAGCACCTTTACCTCACTTAGCCATACACCAATAAAGGCGCTGGGCGTCAACTTCGAGACACACCGAAAGGTCAACGACCTGGAGGCATTGATCGACAAATTCGCACCAAAAGGGTTTTGGGAAGACAAGGAACTTGCTCCTCAATTTGAAACCTTAAGTGTCCGCCTTCCAAAGATTGACCTCCCGACTCAGGAAAGGTATTTAAAAATCACTATAGAGCCTTCCGCTTTGATCAAAGAAGGTATTTTTATCAACTTTAATCACCACATCGGCATTGAGCATGATGCTTCACAAAGCGATAACCTAGGGCACCTACTAGCCAACATTCTCGAAGAGAACTGGGTTGATATAAAGGAAGAAGTAAGCGATATAACGAAAAAAATCCTGCACTAACCATGGCAGACCACCTATCCACGGCAACGAATGAAGAGATCGTAGACACAACTTACCAGCTGGAAAGTTTCGCTGAGACTCCGGCTAGTCCGGAGCAGTCACAGCAGTCAAAGGCTGCAAAGAATGAAACAGGCGTTGGAAGAAACGTCGATCTCAGCCTAGCTAACCGCAAACTACTCGCTGAACAAGACTACCAATTGCCAAGCCACAACACCCTAATATCAGGTCGCAACGGCTTCAAGTCTGTACACAAGTGGGAAGGAGTCGTTACGGCTTTATCAGAAGATGGTGAGGATTTCACGGCCACCCTTACCGACCTAAAAAATGGGGGAGCAAAGGAAGAAGTTACATTACCGGTTGAAGAAGTCTCAGAACAAGACCGGTCTCTACTTCAGCAAGGAGCATTGTTCTATTGGAATATCGGCTATGAAAAAGTCAATGGACAAATCAAAAAAGCTTCCATTATACGTTTTAAACGCTTGCCTAGATGGAACGATAGAGACTGGGATAACATTTTAGACAAAGCCAACGAACTGGAAAAAGGCATTGAATGGAAATAGATGGAGAAGCTCAATCCACCCGCGCCCGATGAAATAGAAGTCTCTGTTTTTGGCGGAGGTAATGGTTATGGCGAATGTATCGTTATTCATACCGGCTATGACAACTGGATCATTGTTGACTCAGCCAAATACCCTAAATCCAAACAACCTATTGCGCTTTCCTACTTTGACGAACTAGGAATAACTCCTGAAGAAGATGTCAAACTCATCATAGCTACTCATTGGCATGACGATCATGTTTCCGGCATGGCAGAAGTATTCAACCATTGCCCAAAAGCCAGTTTTGCCTGCTCTCAGGCATTGGATCACAAGCAGTTTTTGGTTTTACTAGGTCAAGCGGATAAGATATCAAGTAAAAATTCGGGAATTCGAGAATTTAGGGCTGTTTTTGAGCAGATAAGCAATCAGCAAAAAAGTATCCTCCGCGCTATTCAGGATCGAGTCTTGCTTAATATGACATTGCCGGATAAATCTTTACTAGAGGTTTTTACGCTTTCGCCATCAGACAAAGCAATACAACACTTTGAGCACCAACTATCCTCCTTAGTCAAAGAGACCGCTGCCAACAAAGTAATTCCCGGAGTTTCTCCCAATCATAGCTCGGTGGTAACAGTTGTGCGTATAGGCAATGACTACATCTGCCTTGGAGGTGACCTTGAGACTACAAAAGACCAAGATACAGGCTGGAGTGCAGTCCTAAATACTCAACTACTACCGCAAAAAGCGATTTCGGTATTCAAAGTTCCTCACCATGGCTCCTCCAATGCTTATACCCCCGAGTTTTGGAAAAGAGCCGTCAAACCAGACAGTATAGCTACACTCACCCCTTACGCAAGAGGACGTAAAAAACTACCTGCCCCCGAAGACATCGACAATATTTACAAACATACTTCCAATGCCTTCATAACAGCCCCAACCCGTATTGGCAAAGAGAAAAAACGCCCTGCGAAGGAAAATAAAATAATACGTAGCCTGGGGTATGAGGTACGGGAAATCCCCTTTGAATATGGGCATATCCGCCTGCGTAAGAAGATAGGTCAGGAAGAGCCTTGGCAAATAGAGCTGAGGGGAAAAGCCGTAGAGTTGAATAGTTTACTTGAATCTACATCAAGGCTCTGAAATGCTCTTTTAGTAAATCTACAAATCACCTTCTCCGCTTGGATAGCATTTAGGCATGTTGAATATTTTGAGTTCTTCCATTGCCTCATTTTCTGGTCCGCCCCCGCTTAAACCCCTCCGCCTGCTCAAACACCTCCTGATACACCTCATCCCGGTCCACTGGCGGATAGTCGTGTTCGGCGAGGAGGATAATGAGGTCGGCCTTCAGCTCGGCTTTGATGTCTTCGCGCTGGTTCCAGTCGGTATATTTGGTTTTGTCGTCTACGGCGGCTTTGACTTCAGCGGCGAGGATCAATAGCTTGTCCTCCGGATATTCGAAGTCGTATTTATGGGCCAGCTGTTTGAGGATATCGTAAAAAGCCTTTTCCTCGAAGTCGATGCCCAAATCTTCAAAAGAGTTCTTTTCCTTTCTCAGCGCATTGTAAAGGCCTATGATCTCCTCTGTGAAATCCTCCAGTACTTCGCTGCGGAGGATGTCGCTATCGCGGCGCTCGTTGTAGCGGGCGACCAGGGCTTCAAACCGGCGGCTGAAGTCGATGCCCTGCATGCGGTTCACTTTTCTGAAGGCTTCGATGGCTTTAGCGAGCAGCTTTTGCAGTAGCTTGATCTTAGTATTGGGTAGCTTGATCTTGTCGATCTTGGCGAGGTAGTCGTCACTGAAGAGATCGACCTCGGCAGTTTGGTCGTCGCCGAGCTGGAAGATTTCCTCCACGCCTTCGCTTTGGAGGGCTTCCTCTATCATTTCGCGTACGCGCTTGTTCATCTGCGCGATGTCGGGAGCATCGCCACGGGTGAGCTTGAAGACTATGGAGCGCACCGCCAGGTAGAAATGGACGTGGTCGCGTTCGGTATCGGTGAAGACATCACTGCCCGCGCAGATGTCGTAGGCGGCTTTGAGGCGCTTGACCAGCCCCATGAAGCGCCGCTCTTGCTGCTGGGTGGATTGCACAAACTCGGCAGCCTGATTGAGGGTGTGCAATTGCCGCAGAGGGAAGCTGCGGTACGGAGCAGATTCCTCGGCGGCGAGGGACTGCGGCGGGGCATCAAGCGTTGCCGGCTCGAAGTACGGGCGGCTGTCGAACGCATGGAACATCTTGCTAAACAGATCGAGATGGTCACGCACCACAATGATAGACTGCTGAATGTCCTCAAAGTTGTCTTTATCGGTTTTGTTGAACTGAGCGAGGGCGAGGTTCATCTGCTTTTTAATGCCGATGTAATCCACTACCAGGCCCTTGTCTTTACCCTCGTATTTGCGGTTCACGCGGGAGATGGTCTGAATGAGGGTGTGCCGCTTGATGGGCTTGTCGATGTACATGGTATCGAGAAAGGGCACGTCGAAGCCCGTCAGCCACATATCCACCACAATGGCGATCTTGAAATTAGAGTGCGGCAGCTTGAATTGGCGGTCGAGCTCCTTGCGGTATTCCTTGGTGCCCAGCTTTTCGTACATTTCCGGCGGATCGTCCTTGCCGCGGGTCATGATCATCTTGATACGCTCCATAGGCTTGAGCTTGCGCTTTTCAGCTTCGGTTAGCTCGGAATCTTCGGCGGCGGTGCGTACTTCTTTCCACTCGGGGCGCAGGTCGACAATCCGCTGGTATAAATCCCAGGCAATTTGCCGGTTGGCGCAGACGAACATGGCTTTGCCCAATACGGTTGCGCCTTCGGCTAATCGCTTTTCGTAGTGGGCAATGAAATCTTCCGCGATGGCTTGCAGCCGCTGAGGGTCCCCCAGGATGTGCTGCATCTTAGACATCGCTTTTTTACTCTCTTCGACCTGGTGCTCATTGGCACCTTCATCCGCGCAGCGTTGGTAGTAATCCTCGATTTCCTGCAGCTTACTGTTGTTGAGGGCTACCTTGGCTGCGCGACCTTCGTACACGATGCGCACGGTAATTTCGTCCTGTACGGATTCAGTCATGGTGTAGGCGTCCACCACTTTGCCGAATACATCGAGGGTGGCATCCACGGGGGTGCCGGTAAAGCCTACGTAGGTGGCATTGGGCAGAGAATCGTGCAGGTATTTGGCGAAGCCATAGGTCTTTTTGATGCCCTCCGAAGTGATGCGTACCTTTTGATCGAGATTGGTCTGACTGCGGTGGGCCTCGTCGGAAATGCAGATGACGTTGGTGCGCTCGGTGAGGAGTTGCAGATCTTCCGTGAATTTATGGATGGTGGTCAGGAAGACGCCCCCGCTTTGCAGCCCCTGCAGCAGCTCCCGCAGTTGGGCTCGGCTGTCCACGCTGATGACCTGATCGTCGCCGATATAGGCTTTGGCATTGGTAAACAGCTTGGACAATTGATCGTCGAGATCGGTACGGTCGGTGATGAGCACGATGGTGGGGCTGTTGAAATGCCTGCTGCGCATTAGCAGCCTGGTTAGAAAGAGCATGGTGTAGCTCTTGCCGCTGCCGGTAGCGCCGAAGTAAGTACCGCCCCGTCCGTCGCCCGCGGGCCGTTGATGTTTTTTGATATTGGCAAACAGCGCCCGGGTAGCGTAGTACTGCGGGTAGCGGCAGACAATCTTTTCTTCCTTACGGGAAACATCCGGGAAGTAGACAAAGTGGCGGATGATGTCGCGCAGGCGGTGCCGCTCAAACATGCCCTCAATAAGGGTATAAAGCGATTTTATGCCCTGGGCGTCTTTGCGCTGTCCACCGGTACGCCGCCAGGCGTAGTAATATTCGTAGGGCGCAAAAAAGGAGCCCGCCTTGCTATTCACCCCATCGCTGATGACGCAAAAGGCGTTGTATTTGAACAGCTCGGGTATATCGCGCCGGTAGCGCACCGTGAGCTGTATATAGGCTTCGTGTAGATTGACTTCCTCCCGTATGGCACTTTTGAATTCAAAGATCACCAGCGGCAGGCCATTGATATACAGGATACTATCGGGAATGCGCTTTTGATAACCCTCAATGGCAAGCTGATTGACGATTTTATACAAGTTGCGATCTTCAGCACTGTAATCGATAAGGTAGATGTGGAAGTCTTGATCTTCCGGATCATCCCGCTCAAAGTCGAAGCCATTGGTGATGCGCTGTAGGATGGTTTTGTTGCTGCCGTACAGATCAGAAGCGGGAAGTTTGCGCAATTCGTGCAGGATGCGGTCAAGCTCCGCTTCGGTCAGCTGGTAGTCGGCGTACTGCTTTCGCAAAAAGGTGCGCAGGTCTTCTTCGATCAGTACTTCTTCGGGCGGTAACTGCAGTTGTTCCCCAAGGGCGTGCGGAATGCCTCCCTCCGCGAGCAGCTCAATAATGGCTTGTTCGAGTTGGGCTTCGGTGAATTTCATGGTTTTTTCTTTCCCCAGTTTTTGGGATTATCTCTAATGTAAGCAGAAATGTTTTGAAATGCCCTTTCATCCCGGATGATGTGATCATGGTAGTTCCTCTGCCAAACCTTTTGGACATCGGTGTTGGCCCTCATCCATTTGGTAACCCCAATCTTGAATCCTCTGATAATGGAGCCAATAGTCTTGGAAGGTGACCGGAAGGAGACAGCTTTCTGTTTGGCATCAGCAGTTTTTTCTTCATCATCCTTTGGTAGAGATGGGGGCAAATCACCCTGAAGTGGGGGAGATTTTGGTTTTGGTGGGGGCGATGGGGGCGAATCATTATTCGCCCTAACAGCCCCCACAGCCCTAACAGCCCCCACCAATTCAATGATCCCATGCACATGATCCGGCATGATGACAAATTCATGGAGGATCACATTGGGGAAATGATCAGGGATAGCCAGCCAGCAGTCCCGGGCTACCTGCCCGGCTTCATTGAGCTGCATTTCCCCATCCACCACTGTTCCAAACAAGTGGGCCCTGTCCTGGCAATTCAGGGTGACAAAATAGCGGCCCGCCCGGCTATAATCATACCCCTTCAGCCGGATACTCCGGCGGTTATGCTTCTTCGGATCATACATCATTCCCTTTTTCTACCAATGATTCAGCGGCCGGCACCCGCAGCTCGCCGGAAATTAGCTTTGGGAGGAGGGTGTTTCTTAGATTAGATAAACAAATCACCTCTTTTTGCAACACCAACTGCTTTTTACTGCCTTGTTTAGTGAAGCCCTCAAACGCTTTTAGGATCGCAATTGGAGGGCAGACTACTTTAAGACTTTTAAGTGAAGATCCAGACACTTCTTTGAACGTAGAGCCACTAGCCAATGCGTATATTCTTTTAATATTTGCCTTTACTAAGTGAAATAGGAACTCAGAAGGGATTCCTTCTTTGGGGACTAGTGACTTAAACCCCTGATTTGTAGTTACCTCATTTTCTGCAATAGCCAAATATCCAATCGGTGCTCTTGAAGAGAAAAGAACCGTACCTTTTGGCATTAATTTAGCGCTACTTTTTGCTAAGCCTAAAGAGGTAATATCTGTGGCACCTCTCGAAATGAATTTCCATTCATATCCAGATAAATCCTTCGGAGAAAGCCATGCAATACCATCCTCTGTAAAGTATTCATCAACCTTTCTGGAAGGAGTTCCTCCTCCGACCACATCGGCGATTTTTTGGGTTTCTAAAAAAACCCACCCCTCCGGCACCCACCCCACTTCCTCCACATAAACAAAGCGGTCCGGAAACAGCCCCGCCACTTCCGGCGGCAGCGGCTTGCTTTGATCTCCCAGGGCGAGGCGGCGCTGCGCTTTCGCCTGCAGCGGCTCCGGTATATCGTGCCCGGCGGCCAGGGCTTTGTCCAGCACCGGGTCAAAATCCACAAACCAGCTGCGGAAGAGGGCTTGGGCCATGGCTTCCAGGGTGGCGTTTTGCTGTCGGTTCAGGGCGATTTTGTCGTCTAGGGAGCCTAGGATGTGGGCTATGCGGCGTTGAGTATCTGCTGACGGTATAGAAAGTGGAATATTGGACAGAATCCCAGTATTCAAGTTTGGCATTGTTGCACCAATTGCATGATGTACTATCCACCTAGAGTTGAATGGAGAGCTAAGATGATAATGTAAAAATTTAGAGTCTACTTCGCTACCAGGTCTAATTAATAGACAACCAGTCCCACAAAAGGCTCCTTCATCTGATTCTGTAATTAGGGCCTTTCTGGTCACGTCGCCTCTACGACTGTAGACTATATCACCTGTTTTGACTAAGTGTTTCTTTAATCTTT
>JASBTH010000098.1 GCA_030148525.1 Saprospiraceae bacterium
AGGGTGAGTGTCATCTGTTGAGTTGGGATTGTTTACCAGATCATCAATGTAGACACATTCGATGTCGTCTGGTTTTTCATAGTGGTCTTCTACAACGGGAGCTGTCTTGTCTTCAGCGAGTACCTCGCCCCAGCAGATGAGCTCATCATCGGAATCGAAGATTCCGTAAGTGTACAGCCCGGCGCAATCAACGATATTGTCAGATGGGTTACGGTCGTTTACCACGACGCGGTATCCCTGACCTTCACAATCGCCGGCGCCTACCTGGGCTAGCGTAAGCTCAAAGGTGCAATCTTCACCCAGCGTTACGTTCACCTGATCCTGACATCCGCAGTCGCCGGAGGTCTGGGCCAAGCTTGGTTGTGCCATAAACAGAGCAGCCAGCAGCAGCAAACAGGACGCCCATTTTGTAGCACGAATCAAGTAAGAGTTCGCGTTTTTCATAAGAGAATGATTTGTAATTAAGATATTAGGGTCTTTAATGACAGAATGTCCGTAATTGAAACCGGGCGGGCTGTGTGTTTCAAATAGTGTGATACGTTGCCATACTTGCACCTTAGGTCAAGTGCGGTATACTGGCTGAACTATCTAGTGTGATTAGAACGAGACTGATATGCTATCTGAGAGATGGGTAAATGCGTCGATTGTCGGTTAGACTTGCTGAATAGACTCACAATATATATAAAAAATAATTTTTTTCCCACCTGCTTCCCATACCGGCGATTAGGAGCGCCGTAGCAGGACACGTGTATAAAAAACGAATATATATTGTTTTTACCTGATAACCAGCTCCAAAGAGCCCGTTTACCCATATTCCTGTCTACCCGCTTTTTCGGTCAGATTTTTTTCCTTTTTTTCTTCCAGCACCCTGATTTACAACACTATGCACCCGACCATCCTGAAAATGAGTGGTCAGTATATCCCCTTTTGTAATCCCGAAAGAGGAAGTGACTGGTTGTCCTGACCGGTAGGTGACCGAAAAACCCCGGCGCAGTGTACTTTCCACACTCAGTAGTGAATTGACTTGTTCCTGAAAGTCAAGCAGGACCTCCGCTTCCTTCAGTTTGGTTCTGATCAGAAATGGCAATTGCTTTTTGGCGAAAGCCACCTGATCTGACTCTTTAATTAGTAGGCGACGGCATGTATCCTTCAGCAAACCAGCCGTACGGTCATTCCGGAACAACTCGGCCGTGAGCAGCTGCTGGACCCGTCGACCAATCCACTGGCCGGCCTGCCACAACTCCGCATCGAAGCGGGCATTGTGCTGCACAATGAATTCAGCAACTGCGGTTGGCGTTTTCAAGGCCGAATTAACTACCTGGTCCAGTACCGTTTCGTCAATCTCATGACCAATGCCCGTCAGCACCGGCAGTGAAGCCTGCGCCATGGCAGCGGCGAGTTCGTAACGATCAAAGGCCGCCAGATCGAGACGGGCTCCCCCGCCCCGGATCACCACAATAGCATCGTAGAGGTGGCGGCGGCGTTCGATCTTGTGCAGCTGCCTGAGCATCTCCTGCTCTACCTGCTGCCCTTGCATAGCGGTAGGAAACAGGGTCCACTCAATCCGAAAACCGTAGGGGTTATTCGCCAATTGCTCTTTAAAATCTGCGTAGCCTGCTGCTGATTCTGCTGATAAAACAGCAATTCGCTGCAAAACCAGTGGAAGGGAAACCAACCGGTTTTTTCCAAGCAGATCTTCCTTTTGCAATCGCTCCAGTATGGCTCGCCGACGCATCTCCAGTTCGCCCATGATGTACCCGGGATCGACATCCTCCACCATCAACTTCAATCCGTAGCGCTCGTGAAAATCGACCTGTACCTTGAGTAAAACGGACATGCCTTCGCGGAGCACTTCCTTCAATTGCTTCCCTCGCTGCCGATGGATGCGCCGATAGGTGCGATGCCATATCACAGCCGATGACTGGGCGATCAACTCGTCCGATGCATCGTCTTTTTCCACCAATTCCAAATACCGGTGGCCGCGGGATTCGCTAACCTGTGCAAGTTCACAGCGTATCCATACAGGTTCGGGTACATTGAGGGCAATGGTTCGGCGGATGTACTGCTGCAGTTCAAACAAGCGGTATGTTTCCACGGTACTATTTTTTTGAACGAGTGCTGAACCTTAAATAATCAACCATTTACCTAGCTGGCGATGATGTACCAGGCCAGGACCAGGGCCTTACCGGTCCATAACACCGTACGGATCCAATTGGTGCGAACTAATCGGCGGACAGCCTGAGCATCGAAATTAGCAGACAATTTGTTGTGAAGCGGTACCTGAATAAAAAAGGTGGAAGCCCAAAGCATTAGTACGGCTGCCAAATTACCCCACCAAAACCAGGGGAGTTGGTCCATTTGCCATGCCAGCCAAATGGCCGATCCCAATTCCAGGATCATTATAGGAGCCGTAACGAAAGAGGTCAAATGAGTATGGCGGTGCTCGTAGGCCACGAAAGCTTCCTTCGGCACGTGCCCCATGAGAGGATAATGCACGACCTGCACAAACCAGATCAATCCGACCATATACCAGGCCAAGCCAGTGTGGCCGATGATTACCCAATTCATTTCGTAAAAATAAAGGTTCTTTGACAATTTTCCCGCCTTGATGCAGATGCTTTCGCGAAAAGCCCTGCGCTCAATGGTCGAATTTCTTTCCGCGAAAGCATTTTCCGCAAAATTGTCGGAGAAGGAAAATAAAAAAGGCTGATGCAATTGCTTGCACCAGCCCCTAAACACACTATGTTATTATTTTTATAAGCTCTGCATGTCGAGAAAGACCCTGATACGGTGGTAGTACAGGGTGGTAGTACCTTCGAACCCGGAGTCGGAGCCTATGTATAACCAGGCTTCTCCATTTTCATCGGTTTCCAGGGTCATGGTACCTTCGCTATCACGGTCCAGAAGCACGTAAACAAATTCATCCGTACCGTTGGCTGCATTACCCAGTGAGACAGCCTGAGAGCCTATCTGACTCTGATTTCCTTTGTCGAAATCAGCCCGCAACCACTCCATTGAATCCAGGGATACTGTTGGCTCTTCCGGAATTACACCTGCTTTGATGTATACAGACTCACCCGGAGGGCCTCCAATACCGACGGCGTTACTGGCCGCATCTGAGGCGAAAGAGGCTTCAATGCGAACCTCAAAGGTCTCGTTGGCAGGTAAATTGGTCAATTTGCGCTTGGCAAACATGAACAGATCGTCACTGCGGTTAGTACCTGTTATTCGCAGGGCAGGGACAGTTGTATCCAATGGTTCGGGCAGCGTAGTAAATTCGGAAGCAAAATCGTAGTCGGTACCTACGTTTGGTGGGTAATCAGCAAAGTCGACTTCCCAACCATTAGCTTCTTCATCTACAAAGCCAAACTCAAAACTAAAATCGGGTGTGGGGGTATCATCGTCGTCACAAGCACTCAGGCTTATGCCCAAAATGAATACCCATAAATAGATTCCTCTCATTTTCATAAAATAGGTTTGTTGGTTCTAATTATCGGGTGTACGCGTTTTTCGTTTGTGTAGACGGGAAGCCCCCTCCAATCGTTGGTATGGAATGGGCATTTTAACAGAATCATAGCATTTGAGCAACCACACATCTATAAAAAGCTGGTTGTCAGCTACTCGTGGCGAATAAATTCGGTGACATACTTAATGAGGTCGGGGTTTTTCATCAGACGATAGTGTCCATACCCACGGGTAGTGATCAGGCGTGCAGAAGGCCAGTTTTGGAGAGTCTCCATGGCGTCATCAACGGGGACGATGGGATCTAACTCATCGTGGGCCAGTAAAACCCGTACAACGCCATCAGGTAGTGTATCAGTTGATACATCGGCAGCTTCCAAGGGCATTTGAGCTGAACGAGCGGCTTTTTGCCGTAAGGCATCCAAGGCCCTTTTACCTAATCGTAATGTACTGGCAGCCCGAGTAAGGACTGCTTCAGCCCGGTTAGGAGCAGCAACCATTACCAGTTTCGAGGGCGTGTATTCAGGTTGCAGATGCCGCAGCGCAAATACCGTGGAAGGGCCTCCAAACGAATGAGTGATCACCGCCTCCACATTACCTACGTGGTGTAGCATGGCGCGCACCGCTCCGGCAAATTCGGGTAAGGTGGTAGCCGTTCCCCGGGTATCCCCGTGCGCAGGTCCGTCAAAGGCAACTACCTGAAAACCCGCTTTCAATAACGGATCGACGAAGGTTCGCAGGGCCGTACCTCTCGACTCCCAACCGTGCACGAGAAGCACGCTGCGTTCTCCGGCACCCCAGGCATACCCCTTCAGGATTCGGCGGCCAAACAGGCACTCGAACAGGCGAGCACGCTCCAGCAGAGCCTCCGTTTGTTGGTGACGTGCCCGTTTGCGGGGGCGCGTATACAGGGCGTATGCCCAGCGGGCAGCAAGACGAGGTGCCAACCAGGATGCTAGCCGGAAACAGCCTTGCAGTATCGGCATCCACACGGGGAATTTCAGTAAACCTTCGGGCTGGGAGTCCTGCCAATTAGTAGGTAATTTGTATACTCTAGGGTTTGCAACTTCTGCCATATTGGGTTGTTCAAGTATTTTACGCTTTTACATAACACGGAATACCAATCACAGTTGCCTTCTACCACCAACTATCACACTGCCTGGATCGGATTGGGAACGAATCTCGGGGATCGCTTCGCTCGGCTTCAGCAAGCCCGGCAGCTCCTGGAAAACGAATTGGATCGTCCGCTTCGCACCTCCCCTGTCTACGAAACCGCCG
>JASBTH010000132.1 GCA_030148525.1 Saprospiraceae bacterium
CAACGACACCACCATTTGAGGAAATATAGCTTTGCGTAAACCAGCAACTCTTCAATATTTTGTGACTGTAAACGAACTCTTCATAATCGAGCGTAATACGGTCTTTTCCATCTGCCGAGATGACTTCGACTAGTTTCCAGCTCGTCATGACGTCTTGAATAAGGGGCTGACTGCCGGAAAAAGAAACCGTTTCACTCTCAAAATTAGTTCGCTCAATACCATCGTTATCCGATGCGCCGAGGCGGTTCCCAAACACATACTGGACTCCCAAAGGGGTGGTAAGAATAAAGCGTACAAAACGATTGTTCTGGTTTGTGTAGGTAATGCGTACATCTTCCCGGCTTGCAAATCGGATCTCACCTGATTCATCGAAGAAAAACTTTCCCGTATATCCCGCCACATTAAAGGAGAACAGATCTGCCTCTCCATCCATATCTCCTTCTGCTACTGCGATAATATCAAAGTTTGTATCGGTAGGGTGATTGGGTTGGACCAGGTAACCTACCTCATCGGGTATGCCCAGGACCGTTCGCGAAATCATGCCACCTGCCGAAAGGCTCCATCCAGCTCCAACCCAACTGGCAGGTTGTCCTACGGAAAGTCCGGAGGCATGATAACTTACGGAGATGGGTAAAGACAAACTTCCGTCTTGTGCTGTGGTAAGTGGAATGGAGATATTCGGAACCCCGGTAAAATGACTGACGGGGATATCTCCGTATTTTCCAAGTGATGCGGCATTTGGGGCAGGCATAGCCACGTCATCGATATAACTGTTCTTGGGTTGGGCGTGTAAGAAGAAAGGAACACACCATAGCAGGCATGCCAGTATTCCAGATCTCATGGATTGGGTGTTTAGGTGGTTTAGTCGATTAAAACAAACTCCGTGCTGTAGGTCGTTTTGCCGCTGCGGATATACAGGTAATACAAGCCACGTGGCCAGTTTCTGGTCGGAATAGATTCGGTGGCAGACATAGCATCTGCAGAGCGGGTCCAATGGATGAGTTGATTGCCCAGACTATTGTAGACGAGGATCTCTACCTTTTCTTTGCGAATACTTTCTGATACTCGTAGCTGAATAACATCCTTGGCAGGATTAGGAAAGAGTTCCACTTCAAAAGATGGATCTTGCTCACTGGAAAAAGCCAGATCGCTTCTTAAGGGAGTGGAACACTGAAGTGGCGTTTCGCTCAGGTGTTTTCGGCTCTCTGAATGAGCCAGCAATACCTGCATACGCTTTTTCTGGCCATCGGTAAACATATACAATTGATGATCACGGGAGTTATCCATGAAATTCATCGTCATCTCGACCGGATTACCCGGACACAAGCTTACGTGACGATAAGGAGAGGCCTTGTAATTGGGTCCACTGTGAATGGGCGTATCAGTGACTCCATCGTACCCGCAATATTGATATTCGTCCCATAGCTCGTGAAGTCCCAGGTAGCTGCCTACCAGATGAGTCAATGTTCGACCTTGGTGGTAAGGCCAATTTTCCTGGTTGGCACCAAAAAAATCAAAATCGATAACGATTCCGTCGGTAGCCACCGGCCCGCCCGGCATTTGGGCAAAACCGGCTTTATTATCTTTCAGATCGACTACCCAAACATTTAAATACCTGGTAGGATCCCAGGGCGAAGCCCCTCCCGTGCGGTCATTTTTCACTTCGTGACGATTATAAAGGGAATACGTTCAGATTTTGGGGGAGACTTCCAACAAGCTTTTAGAAAAAGAGTCACTAATAGGCTCATTGGACTATTAGTGACTCTGCAAGGTGAATACGAATGGTAGGGTTATCTACATACCAACAATCTAATCCTCCACACGACCTCCCAGCGCACTGCTGAGATACTCCCGGTTCATGCGGGCGATATGTTCGACGCTGATCTCCTTCGGGCATTCTGCTTCACAGGCCGTAATATTGGAGCAGTAACCGAAGCCTTCCGAGTCCATCTGCTTCACCATATTGTGGACACGGCGGTCTGCTTCTACCTCACCCTGAGGTAACAGGGCCAGGTGAGACACTTTGGCACCGACAAAGAGCATGGCGGAGGCATTCGGGCAGGCGGCTACACAGGCGCCACAGCCAATGCAAGCGGCAGCATCGAAAGCACTGGACGCCTGGTCTTTTTCAACGGGAATAGCGTTACCGTCTTGTGCCTGACCGGTGTTAACCGAAATAAATCCTCCGGCCTGAATGATTCGGTCGAAGGCATCCCGGTTGGTCACCAGATCCTTCACAACGGGAAAGGCTTTTGCCCGGAAGGGCTCAATGGTAATAGTATCTCCATCGGAAAAGTGCCGCATGTGCAACTGGCAGGTCGTGGTACCAGCATTGGGACCGTGGGGGTGGCCATCGATGACCAGGCTGCAGGTCCCGCAAATACCTTCCCGGCAGTCGTGCTCGAAAGCGACGGGTTCTTTCTTCTCGGAGATTAGTTGTTCGTTGAGGACGTCGAGCATTTCCAGGAACGACATGTGTTCACTCACGTCGTCCAGCTGGTAGGTCTCGAAGCGCCCCTTCTTATTGGCGTTTTCCTGACGCCATATGTTTAGTGTTAATTTCATGGCAATGGTTTGATTTGGAACACCGGAGATTAACCAACCTCCGGCGTTCGGTCAGATCTTATTTATACGAACGGGTTTTCAGCTCGACATTTTCGAAGACGAGTTGCTCTTTATGGAGCACCGGATCTTCGTCCCAGCTCTTGTATTCCCAGGCTGAAACGTAGGCGTAATTCTCGTCGTCGCGCAGGGCTTCTCCCTCCTCCGTTTGGTATTCCTCGCGGAAGTGACCTCCGCAGGATTCGTTGCGGTCCAGGGCGTCGAGGATCATGGTCTCACCCAGTTCCATGAAGTCAGCTACCCGCAAGGCTTTTTCCAGCTCGGGGTTGTAATCTTTGTCAGATCCCGGTACGAAGACATCTTTATAGAACTCTTCCCGCAGTTCGAGGACCATCTGTCGGGCGCTGCGCAGGCCATCGGCATTGCGTGACATACCGCAGTAATCCCACATGATCTTACCCAAACGACGGTGGAAGCTTTCGACCGACTGGTTACCCTTGACGTTCATCAGTTTATCGATGCGTTCCTGCGTGGCGCGCTCCGCATTGTGGAAGGCCTCCTGATCGGGGTCGATTTGCGGTGTCCGGATTTCCTTGCTGAGGAATTGCCCGATGGTATACGGAAGTACAAAGTATCCGTCGGCCAAGCCCTGCATCAGCGCCGAGGCACCCAGGCGGTTGGCACCGTGATCGGAGAAATTGGCTTCGCCAATCGCAAACAAACCGGGCAGGTTGGTTTCCAGGTTGTAGTCTACCCAAAGCCCCCCCATGGTATAGTGGACGGCCGGATAGATTTTCATTGGTACAGTGTACGGATCTTCGCCGGTAATCTTTTCGTACATCTCGAACAGGTTACCGTACTTTTCGCTGACCACCTGCTGACCCAGTTCTTTGATCTGGGCATCGCTTGGATTTTCTAATCCCTGGGTGTGGGCGCGGGATTTTCCGTAGCGTTCAATGGCCGACTCGAAGTCGAGGAAAACTGCCAGTCCGGTAGGAGCTACCCCGAGTCCTTCGTCACAGACATTCTTTGCAGCCCGCGAAGCAACATCGCGGGGTACGAGGTTACCAAAGGCCGGGTAGCGGCGCTCCAGGTAGTAATCCCGGTCTTCCTCAGCAATATCGAGCGGTGATTTATTGCCCTCGCGAATCGCTTTGGCATCCTCTTGTTTCTTGGGTACCCAGACGCGGCCATCGTTCCGCAGTGATTCCGACATTAGGGTCAGTTTCGACTGATAATCGCCGGAAACAGGTATACAGGTCGGGTGAATTTGCGTAAAGCAGGGATTCGCCATATAGGCACCGCGACGAACGGCTCTCCAGGCAGCTGAACCGTTGGAGTTCATGGCATTGGTCGAGAGGTAGAATACGTTGCCGTAGCCACCGGAGGCGATCACCACGCAGTGGGCCGCGTGGCGCTCCAATGCACCGGTTAGCAGGTTGCGGGAAATGATTCCGCGGGCCTTGCCGTCGATCATCACCAGGTCGAGCATTTCGTGGCGGTTGTAGAGCTGGACGGAACCGCTGGCCACCTGACGCGACAGGGCCTGGTAGGCACCGATCAGTAACTGCTGTCCGGTCTGACCGCGAGCGTAGAAGGTTCGCGACACCTGGACTCCGCCAAAAGAGCGATTAGCCAGGAGGCCACCGTAATCGCGGGCAAAAGGCACGCCCTGCGCTACGGCCTGGTCGATGATATTGCGGCTAACTTCCGACAGGCGGTGAACGTTGGATTCACGGGAGCGGTAGTCGCCCCCTTTGATGGTATCGTAGAAGAGGCGATACACACTATCACCATCGTTCTGGTAGTTCTTGGCAGCATTGATACCCCCCTGGGCAGCAATGGAGTGCGCCCGGCGCGGACTATCGTGAAAGGTGAAGACCTTGACGTTGTAGCCCAATTCACCGAGGGTGGCGGCGGCAGATGCACCGG
>JASBTH010000141.1 GCA_030148525.1 Saprospiraceae bacterium
TCCTCCCCGATGGCGGGCACAACACCGACCACTACGATGTTAAGCAGCAGTTCCCAGGGACTATTCATGGTCATGAGCGTCTCTAATAACCGGGTAGCAGATTCCTCCATGGTCAGGAGACTATCGGGTAGGGGTAATTGACGGTTGAGCCAATACAGTAGCTGGGCAAAGGGAAAAGAAACAAAGACCCAGAGAATTCCCATGGCAATGAAAACACCGGAAGGCCACTTATCCAGTTGCAGGAAGGATAGCGTGCGTCGTTTATAAAAAAGGATGACCAACAGCAGTGCCGGTACGGTAAAGGTGAAGAGGTGACTAAATAAGTTGCTGAGCCGTAAAAAGGTGCGAACAGGCAGATTGTTTTCCCCCGGACTAGTCATGGTAGAAATGTCAAATCCCATGGCCATACCGATGCCCACAGCAACGCCACCTCCGACCAAAGCCCCCACCAGAGCACCGAGGATGAGGTATAGCATAAAGGAAACAAAAGGCGGTGGTGATTGAGTAGGGTTGGGTTGGTCCAACGGCTCCATAAAAACGGCTAAAATTGGTGTCGCGGAAGATAGTAATTTTTGGCTACAGTATTTGTCGCAGGCTGGAGTTTCCAAACCCCTTTTATGTGGGTATATTCACGCCTGCCATTATCCTGTAACCAAATACCCAATGAACTATGACTCGCCTTAGCGTCAATGTCAATAAAATTGCACTGATCCGTAATGCCCGCGGCGAAAACCAGCCGGATCTCGGCCAGGTATCCCTGGATTGCGAAGCCTTCGGTGCACAGGGAATAACGGTGCATCCACGGCCGGATGAACGCCACATCCGCTACGATGATATTCCGATGCTGAAATCTATTGTCCGTACGGAGTTCAACGTGGAGGGAAATCCTTCGGAACGATTCATGGAATTGGTTCTTGCTCACCGCCCCACCCAGGTAACACTGGTTCCGGACGACCCCGGCGTGTTGACCTCCAGTGAAGGTTGGGATACCAGGAAGAATGAAGCCTTTTTACGGCGCATTACAGAGCAACTCCAGAAAGCGGGGATACGTGTATCCATTTTCCTGGATCCCGATACGGATATGGTCGATGGAGCCCAGCAAATCGGAGCCGACCGGATAGAATTGTATACCGGTGACTACGCCAGGCAATATGCCCATGACCCGGAGCGGGCAATCACCGACCATCGCAAAGCCGCCGAAAGAGCTCAGGAACTGGGGGTCGGCCTGAATGCCGGTCACGACCTCAATTTGGATAATCTGGCATACTACGCAAAGCAGATTCCCGGATTGCTGGAAGTGTCGATCGGACACGCCCTGGTTTGCGATGCGCTGTACTACGGGCTGAAAAATACCATACAAATGTACCTGCGTCAGCTACAGTAGGTGCAGCGCTTGAGGTGTTGGAGCAAAGGTGGGTTTAATGCACTGACTATCAGGTTTGTGGTGTCCTGTCTTTTTATTTGGAGGTCGTAGCCAAACGGTCCTTTATTAGGTGCTTTTTGGTGCTTGCGCACAAATTATTTTTTGTTTTAGGGCAGCGTTATGGAATTGTTAATCGTTTTGGAAGCGCTGTGAAGCTAATTAATCACCGAAGGATTTAATAAGATTTGGGATACCCGAGGCTTTGTGAAAGAAGGTTTGGGGATTGATAGACACACCTATCATTTTGCCGGAAGGCAAAACCCAAAGACAAAAAATGCCCTTGTTTTAGGATAAAAACCCAATTTTTTGAATCTTTGGGTTGTCCCAAAAAGTACACTCTATCCGACTGAGTAAAAACGCACCAAAGCGCATTAAAAAAATAAAAGGGGTACGATATACAGATCCCGGCATATCCTTTTCCCAGCCTCTTTGACAGAGGTTAGTTATTGTCTGTATAAAGCTCATAATCAAAGTATTGTTGATTTTATGTTGCATTCTTCTTAGGAGATATCCGAACAGTTTTTCTGACGTGCATTTTGTTTTGGCATAAAGAGGTGTTAGGAAAAAGTTAAGAGAATGTTATCAGGTTTTTGGAAAAGACTGTAGTTTTGTTCGCAGTTTCACTTTAAATACGTAATAAAATTGGATTAGTATGAAAAAGCACTTACTAGTGGTTACACTAGTAGTCTTTGGCATTGTGGGAGCAATAGCCCAAAGAACTATTAGTGGTACAGTGACCGATGTTAGTGGTGAGCCTTTGATCGGGGCGAGTATCCTGGTCAAAGGAACGTCAACGGGTATGGTAACCGACTTGGACGGTACCTACTCTCTGAATGTTCCGGAAGGTGCCACGACACTGGTTTTCTCCTACACCGGTTACACCTCAAAAGAAATTGAGCTTGGAGCCTCCGACATCGTCAATGTGACGTTGGAAGAGTCGGCCGAGACCCTTTCGGAGGTAGTAGTTACCGGTTTGGGGATTAAGAAAGAGAAAAAAGCACTTGGTTACGGGGTATCGACCCTGAAAACGGATCAAATCGAGGGTCGCCAGGAAGCTGACGTAGCGCGTATCTTACGTGGTAAAGCAACCGGTGTGGATATCCAACAGACCTCGGGTATGGCCGGTACCGGTACCAACGTGATTATTCGTGGTTTCTCCTCCATTACAGGTGACAACCAACCGCTCTTCGTTATTGACGGGGTACCCTTCAACACCTCTACCAACTCTGATCAATCCTTTGCTGCGGGTGGTGCTACGGCCTCCAGCCGTTTCCTGGATTTGGATCCGAACAACATTGCGGAGGTTTCTATCCTGAAAGGTTTGTCGGCTACCGTACTGTACGGTGAGGCTGGTCGGAACGGGGTAATCCTGGTAACTACCAAAAACGGTAACGCCGGAGCTAACCTCGACAAGAAGATGGAAGTATCTGTTAACCAGAGCCTTTCCTTCAACGAGGTAGCTAACCTGCCCGATTATCAGAACACCTTCGGGAACGGATTTAACGCTGGTTTCGGTTGGTTCTTCTCCAACTGGGGAGCTGCCTTCGCCGACACCAATCCGTCATCCTATGGATCTGATTTCCGTGGTGTGAACGAGCAGGGTCAGGTGCTGATTACGCACCCCTACGATCAGGCGCAGTATCACGACGATGTACCGCAGTTCATCGATCAGGATTACGTGTACCAGCCGTACCGCAGTGTGGAGAACTTCTTCGCCGATCCTGGTGTAACGACGAATACATCTATTGCCATTCAGAACCAGGTAGGTGAGAATACAGCTGTTTCAGCCACCTACAGCTACCTGGATGACGAAGGATTTACTCCGGAGTTAGATGAGATGCGCGGCGGTGGAGCCTCGAATTTCTTGCGTAAGCACAACTTTGGTTTGGGGCTGAACTCTAAGCTGGATAACGGTTTGGGTATTAAAGGTACCTTTAACTATGCCCAGTCCAACCGTCGGGTTCCTATGACGGACCCTGCCTTTGGTGGGTCCGGTAACGGTCTGTTCGCAGCCCTGCTGTTTACACCGCGTTCCATGGATCTGATGAACCTGCCTTACCAAAGTCCGGTAGACGGTAGTACGATCTACTATCGCCGTGGTTCCTTGATCGAGAACCCACGCTGGTTCCTGAACAATGCTGCTGACCATGAAACCGTACAGCGTTTCTTTGGTACCCTGGAGTTTACCTACGAAATAACGCCCTGGCTGAATGCCTTGTACCGCTTGGGTATCGACCAGTACTCGCAGCAGCAGAGCAGGCAAAAGAATAAGGGTGGAGCCGGAAACCCCAACGGGATTATGCAGTCCTCCGAGCGTAAGAACCGGATCACGGACCAGGTGCTGAATCTGGCTTATAATTTCCAGTTGAGCGAAGATTTTGCCCTGGACGGTATCATTGGTACCAACATTCGCCGTGAAACACGTGACTTCCTGGGTACGAACTCTTCTCAGCAGTTTGTATACGGATTGTTTACGCACAATAACTTCTCAGTACATAATTCGTTCTCGGGTATTACTGAAGAGAACACCATTGGTGTATACGGTACAGCCTCTTTGGGCTACCGCAACTTCCTGTACCTGAACGTGCAAGCACGTAATGACTGGACGTCTACGCTGGAGCAGGAAAATCGTTCCATCTTGTATCCGTCCACCAGTTTGTCGTTCGTAGCCACCGATGCATTCCCATCGTTGACGAACAACAACATCATCAACTACCTGAAACTACGATTGGGTTACGGTACGTCGGCTGGTTATCCAAGTCCGTACAACACGCGTACAGTTCTGGGTACCAACACGAATGTGTTTGTAACACCCGGTGGTAGTAGCCTGAATATCAATACTCTGTCAAACAATCTGGGTAACCAGAATCTGATGCCTGAGCTGCACACGGAAATTGAGGCTGGTGTGGAAGCACGCTTCCTCGACAACCGTATCGGTGTTGACCTGTCTCTGTACCAGAAGACGTCCTCTGACCTGATTATCAACCTGAGCCTGGACCCGGCTACTGGTTTTACCAATACCACGGTAAACGGTGCTGAAGTAGTGAACGAAGGTATCGAGCTCGGATTGGACTTCACCCCGATTCGCGGTGAGTTCAACTGGGACTTCACCCTGAACTATACCAAGAACGTAGGTACAGTGGAAAGTATCGCCAGCGGTGTTGATCAGGTTCAGATCGCTGGTTTCACTACATTGGGTAACTATGCCATTCCCGGAGAGCCTTACGGTGTGATGCAGGGAGAGCCCTTCCAGCGTGTCGACGGCGAACTGTTGGTTGACGGTGCAGGAAACTACGTGGGCGATAATAGTTTGGCCGTTATCGGTAATCCACAACCAAATTTCCAGGCGAACTGGATCAATAATATCAGTTGGAAAGGATTTAGCTTTGGTTTCCAGTGGCAGTATATCGATGGTGGAGATATCTTCTCTTCCACAGTACAGGCCCTGATGGCTCGTGGTAACACCACAGATACCGACGTGGATCGTTCCTTGCCTTTGATTATGCCTGGTGTGAATGCCGATGGCAGCCCGAATACCACACAGGGATACATCGGTGACCAATTCTTCCGTGCGTACTTCTTCGCCGACGAAGGTGGTGTATTTGATGCTACGGTTATTCGTCTGCGGGAGGTTTCTTTATCCTACGCACTGCCTAGCAGCCTGCTTGACAATACGCCATTTGGTCGCGTAGGTATTTCGATTTCAGGTGAGAACCTATTCTACAATGCGCCTAACTTCCCCGAAGGGATCAACTTTGACCCAGAGGTATTGTCGCTGGGCGTAGGCAACGGTCGCGGATTTGACTTCCGTACGGCTCCTACCGTGAAGAGATACGGTGTAGCTGTAAATGTGACCTTCTAAGCAAACCAATGTAGAATGACATTCACTGCGGTGAATACAAAAAATAAAACATGAAATTATTTAAGCATATATTCATTCTGGTCTTGGCATGGGGCATTACCTCCTGTGAGATGACAGAGCTGGATCTGCAACAAGACCCCAACCGGGTGTCACCAGATCAGGCCAGTGTCAATGACCTGTACAACAACATCCAATTACAATTCCGGGATGTGTACGGTAGTGCTCAGGGCCTGCCGGGTTCGCTGTCCCGCATGTATCAACTGGGTGGTAACTTTAACTACCAGGGTACGATCGCGCCAAATAACCTTAATGGTTTATGGTTTAATGCCTACTCTGACTTGTTCCCGGATATCGACGCTCTCCTGGATATTGCCGAGCCCGAGGGGCAGAGTACCGGGGTATTTGATATTCACGCTGGCTCTTCCAAGATCATGAAGGCTTATACCCTAATGACGCTGGTCGACCTGGTCGGTGATGTGCCTTTGTCCCAGGCGGGGCAGGGAACGGACGTTATCTCGCCGGTAGCTGACCCGGGTGAGGACGTATATAATGCGGCCATTGATCTGCTCGACGAGGCCATCGATCAATTGTCCGGTACCAGCGCTAGTGCACCGACTACGGAGATGTTCTACGATGGCGATACTGATAAGTGGATTGCCTTTGCCAATACCCTTAAGCTGCGTGCTGGTCTAACTACGGGCAATGGTTCGGCAGTAACCAGTGCCGTTAGCGCGGGTGTTATTGATGAAGAAAGCGAAGATTTCCAATTCACCTTCGGTCAGGAGCGGAACAACCCGAACTCTCGTCACCCTTTCTACAATAACCACTACGAATTTGGTGATGGTGCATACCTGAGCAATTACTATATGTGGTTGTTGCACGCCGATAAGCAGCAGGAAAACGGTTCGCGTTTCGAAGACCCGCGGATTCGCTTCTACTTCTACCGCAAGGTGGAGGATGCGGCCGCTCAGGATCAAACGACCTACTCTTGCCACTTTTCCATCCTGCCCGATCAGGATGCGAAGCCGGCGCACTGGGATGATGTAGATCCGCGGTTACCCTACTGTATCGTACCGAACAGTGGTTATTCCGGTCGCGATCACCTGAACGGAGAAGGTATTCCACCCGATGGACCCATCCGTACATCCTACGGTTTGTATCCCGGTGGTGGTCAGTTTGACTGGGACCAGTACGAAGACACCCGTCAGGGAGGTACTTCCGGTGGACTTGGACAAGGTATTCATCCGATTATGCTTTCTTCTTTCGTAGACTTTATGCGTGCCGAAGCCGCCCTGTCACTGGGAACCGGTGAAGATGCCCGCGCACTGCTGGAAAGTGGTATTCAAAAGTCTATGGATAAGGTATTTGGCTTTAAATCACTGGTATCGCAAACACTGGGTATGCCAGTGACCCTGCGTGATGGTAGTGAAGGTACCGTTGAGGAACTGTTTGCACCGGATGCGGATGATGTAGCTGCCTATATCGATTTCGTACTTGCTCAGTACGATGAGGCCGGTAGCGACGAGGAGCGCCTGGCGATCGTAATCAAGGAGTACTACATTGCTGCCTGGGGTAATGGTCTGGAAGCCTACAATATGTACCGCCGTACAGGGTATCCCGACAATATGCAGCCTGCACTGGAACCTGACTTCGGTCAGTATCCTCGCTCGTTGCTACTGCCGGAGGTACATGTACAACGGAATGCCAATGCTACACAGAAAGCATTCACGGACCAGGTATTCTGGGACGATGGTTCAACGGACCTCTATTAATCAACATCCACTTTGGGACAGGCCGTTATGGCTTTTCGCCTGACCGGCCTGTCTTAAACTTGAAAATAGTCTCACGATTATGAATAAATTTAAATTCTCTATCATATTAGGGGCTGTTCTGGTCATGCTTTCGGGCTGTAAAGACGAGGACCTGGCTCCGATCATTACCTTCGATTCGGCAGGTAAGGGGGCTTATCCCCGAATTGTCGAAGATGGTAATACTTTGATCAATCTGTTGCTGGATGCCAGTGCATCTACGTACGAGTATACGGTAGAATTCGTCGATTTGCAGCAAGGCGAACTCATTGCAGAGTATACGCTGGAAATGACCTACGAGGACAACAACCCGGATAACGGGGATGCGTCCGCCGGTCCGGTTGTGTTTGCTACCTTTGGTCAGAGTGATTTCACAACCAACGCAGACGGGTTTCGGGAGATAACGGTCTCCATACCCGCTTCCGAGGCGATTGCTGCTGCCGGAACTTCATTCGATGACCTTCGCGCAGGTGATAACTTCGTATTTGACGGTACCGTTACTCTGGAAGACGGATCTCAGTTTGGAGCTGAGAATTCTTCCTCGACCGTTCGTGGTGCTGCCTTTGGTGGACACTTTGATTTTACCATGCCAGCTGCCTGCCCATCGGATTTGACGGGTACGTACGACGTTACCACATCGGATATCTGGTGTGGAGCGGATCCCGTAACGACTACGGTTGATATCGTTGCCTTGGGTGGTGGTTCCTATGAGTTCAGCGACTGGTCTTTCGGAGCCTACGGTCCCTGCTACGGCGGTGGTTCTGCCGGTGGTGACCTGAACTTCAAGGACGTTTGTACCGTGGTATCCTTCACCGGTTTCACCGATAGCTTCGGTGATACCTGGACGTACGATTCCAGTATTGACGGAAGCGAGTGGACAATCACCTGGGAAAACACCTACGGTGAGTCTGGTAGCTCAGTCATTACCTATACCGGTGGTGCTGATTGGCCGATTACTCTGGAATAAATGGATTCGATTGCTGACGTCATGTCAGCCATGTAATAAACACCGAAAAGCCATGTCCGGGAGTCATTTCTCCCGGATGTGGCTTTTTTTATCTGGTAAATTAATTCTATGCGTTTCTTTCTCACCTGGGTATTAGTCCCCGTTTTTTGTTTGGTTATTAGCAAGACTTCGAATGCCCAAAACACCCTGGGACTACTTACTCACGATCCCGAACTGACCTCGCCAGGTTATAACCTGTTCTTTCCCCATAACCAATCCACCGTATTTTTGGTCGATAACTGCGGGGAGATCGTCCACCAATGGACCGATGCCGACAGCATCCGTCCGGGTAATGCGGTAGAGCTATTACCCGATGGAAAATTAGTCGTCTGCAAGCGACCCAATAATAGCATTATGGATCCTATTTGGGCCGGCGGGGGCGGTCAAACCGTTGAGGTCCGTTCCTGGAATAATGATCTGGAAGCTTCTTTCACCCTGAATAATGAGAATTACCGGTTACACCATGATATAGCCCCCCTTCCAAACGGTAACATACTCATGATCGCCTGGGCCCTAAAGACCCGCGAAGAGTCCATTGAAGCGGGGCGTGACACGGCTTTGCTTCCACAAAATGAGGTATGGTCGGAAGCGATTCTGGAATGGGATCCGGATTTGGATTCCATCGTCTGGGAATGGCACGTCTGGGACCACCTGATTCAGGAATACGATGCGACAAAGAGCAATTTTGGGGTCGTTTCCGACCATCCCGAACGAATTGATATCAATTACGACGAGCACGATGGTCATCCCGATTGGCTGCATATCAACGGCATTGCCTACAATCCAGTACTGGATCATTTTGTGCTGAGTGTTCCGTACTTTAATGAGATCTGGGTTATCGACCACAGCACCACCACCGAAGAAGCAGCCGGATCCACCGGTGGCCGGTCGGGCAGGGGAGGGGATTTGCTTTACCGATGGGGTAACCCGGCCGCCTACGGTCGAGGTACGGAAGCCGATAAGCAATTATTTTTCCAGCACGATATTCACTGGCCATTTGCGGATGCCCAGCCCGGGGAGGAAGGATTTGGTGAGATGATCGTCTTCAATAACCGGGTAGCTTCTGACAAGTCCACTGCCAGTACGTTTGCTACTCCATTTGATACTGCTACCTGGACGTACACCCTGGATCAAGGTGCATACGGCCCGGCCGATTTCACCCAAACGCGCTTTCACCCCGCTACGCCCCCTCAGGGTGTTTCTTCCGGTGTATCCAGTGTGCAGCTACTCCCCAACGGGAACTGGCTGATCTGTTCAGGGCGGTGGGGCTTTTCCTACGAGTTAGCCGCCGATAGTGACGAGGTGGTTTGGGAATACATTACCCCCATTAAGTTTGGCCAGCCGGCCGTGCAGGGGGATACCTTAGCCATCAACAATAATCTGACCTTTCGGCTAAAAAGGTACGCACCTGATTACCCCGCCTTTGCCGGGCGGGATCTCAGCCCCAAAGGATACATTGAAGAGAATCCCAACGTCGGCTTTTGCGGATTGACCGTTTCCTTAGATGAACCTCAGCATAGTGCCGACTGGACGGTTTTTCCAAACCCGGCCAGGGATCTGTTCACTATTTCCTGGGATAATGCACAGTCCGGCGTTCTTTGGGAACTGTATAGCCCACTAGGTCAGCGAGTACGCTACGGGCGAATCGAGGGTACGCAAACGACGATTGCCACCGGTGCGATTCCGACCGGGATGTATGTGTTGCGAGTGGGAGAAAGCGCCACCCGGGTACTTATTCGGTAAATCGGAAGTCGGAAATCGGAAGTTCTTTCTGATTTCCGCTTTATTGATCGCCTGCGTACCGTTTCCGCATCAGTCTCCAATGTTGAATGCTCAATGCTCAGTGCTCAATTTGGATTTGTTTTTTTTGGCTTTCGCCAAAAGGGGGGTGTTCGGTTGGCAGTCCTCAGTCTTTAATCTAAAGTTTAAAATTGCCTTTTTCACGCGGCGAGCGCAGCGGTTCGCAGTGTAATTCATCTTTGAATCAGAATACCCAGGATCAAATAGGATGCTCAGAATATACTCCGTGCGACATAGTAGTTTAAGGTCGCTCAAGTCGCTCCTGATCTCTACGCACTATGCTCTACGCAAATAAGAGCAGAAAGACAAAAGACAAGTATAACCGAAGCAGCCCAGGCAAGTCACTCCAGTCCCTTCGTTTTCTAAAGTCGCTCCCGGTCTCGACGCACTACGCACTAAAGAGCAGAGATATAAAAGTCAGAGAAAGCCCAAGCTGCCCGGCTATGGTAAGTCGCTTTCCCTGCCCGCCGTAGCCCATACGGGCGTATGCCTTGGCAAAGGCGTGGCGCTTTCCGATTTCGAAACCTCACACCTCACACCTCACACCTCAAACCTCAAACCTGTCCCATGTTGCTTTTAACACTTTGGGGCTGTATATTGTATGAAACAGGCGTTAAGCAGATGTAAAATTTGGTTTAACTGCCTTACGGCAAAATGCTGTACCACAGAATGCCTGATCGCAAAACAGACCTTGCATGTACGAAAGCACCTTTCTGCACTATCTACAATACGAAAAGCGCTTTTCACCCCATACTTTAACGGCTTACAAGTCAGACCTGCACCAATTTCTGACCTTTGTATCTGACCAATTCAACTTGTCTGAGCCACGGGGAGTAACCCACCAACACGTACGCGCCTGGGTTATTCAATTGTTGGGGAATGATGTAGCGGTGACCAGTGTTCGCAGGAAGCTTAGTGTACTTAAGACGTACTTTCGGTTCTTGCTCAAGCAAGAGCACATTACCGTGAATCCCATGCAGAAAGTGCTGGTTCCCAAGGCCGGTAAACGTCTGCCCGTATACGTACCCGAGCAAGCTATGCATCAGCTATTGCAGCAACTGGAATGGCCGGAGGGTTTTCCGGGTATACGCGATCGGTTAATCATCGACTTACTCTACCACACGGGAATGCGACGGGCCGAGTTGCTGGGGTTAACACTTTCTGATATCCAGCTTAAAAATCGTCTGTTGCGCGTCATGGGAAAAGGGCAGAAGGAACGCCTTGTTCCCTACGGACCCGTTTTGAGCGAAGGCCTGAATGCCTATATCGATGCCCGCCGCGAGGTAGCTGAGCCGGGGGTGCAGTCCCTCATTGTAACCGATAAGGGACAAGCTGCGTATCCCCGTTATATATATGGTGTAGTACATCGCTATTTGAGCATGGTCACGACCATTGAAAAGCGTAGTCCGCACGTACTGCGTCATTCCTTTGCCACTCACCTGTCCGATTCCGGAGCTGATCTAAACGCGGTAAAGGAATTATTGGGGCATGCCAACCTGGCTGCTACGCAGATTTATACACACAACAGTATTGAAAAATTAAAGAACGTATATCATCAAGCCCATCCTAAGGGCAAGAAGTGACCATCGGGTCACCATACTATTTCCTAATCATTTAAAATTATGACCTATGAAGGTGTACACTGAGGCCGTTCAATTCAAAGCTGATCAAAAGCTGGTGGACTTCGTCGATCGTAAACTGGGTAAGATAGACCAGTATTTTGATAAGATCATTGAAGCCCGCGTGACGTTGAAACTGGAGAACTCGGGGCAGGTTCGGGACAAAATAGCCGAAGCGCGTTTGCAGGTACCCGGGGAAGTCCTTTTTGCGAAAGCAAGTAGCAAAACGTTTGAAGCCTCCGTGGATACGGTGGTCCAGTCGTTAAAGCGACAAATCAAGAAATACAAAGATAAACTGCGCAAACGGGCCTAGTGTCACTAGACCGAATGATTTGATCGTTCTTTCACGCCTGGAGCACTTTCTGATGCTGAAGCTAAAATGGTCAGGCATTTACAGTTCAATCCACCAGGTCGATCAGGTCTGATAAGCGCAGAGGGGACGTATTTACGCCCGCTCTGCAATCCCGGATTCCGGCTCTTGCCGGTCTTCGGGATTGTTTTTTAATAAAATGGTCTTGGAAATAAATACAGTTCTTATATTTGCGTCACTCTTTTGAAGGCGTTATCCCGGCAGGAGATGCCAAAGCGGGCCACGAACCGGCGGCTTCGTAAAATGAGTAAAAAAAAGATCGTAAAGTTTGATCTTTAAGAGTAAGATCCTATCTTTGCAATCGCTTTGAGAAAATGATCTCACAGTAGTGTCAAAAATGACTTTGAGGTATTGATTTTGTGCCGTTTTGCAGGGCGTAACAGCATGCAAAATCTTCCATCGGGAGTAGCTGAAACGAATATTTTTCGATCCGCACGGTGGAAGAGCTGCTTAGGAGTTTCTGAAATAGTTGGATAAAAAAATGCCAGCATAGCTCAGTTGGCCAGAGCAGCTGATTTGTAATCAGCGGGTCGGGGGTTCGAATCCCTCTGCTGGCTCAAAAGCAGCAGTTTTCAATTGCTATTGTGTGTAAGCGGGTCGGAGGGTTCGAGCACGCAGTACATGGAGCGTAGCGGAATAATCCCTCTGCTGGCTCCAATAAGCAACAGCTTTGTGCACAAAATAAATCCGGGGGTGCGCCGGAGTTGGAGAGCCGGGCCAGACTGTAAATCTGGTGACTCTGTCTGAATAGGTTCGAATCCTATCACCCCCACCATTTTCGACACTAGCAGAAAAGAAGCGAACGATGTTCGCTACATCTCTTCTGCTTTTTGTATTTATGGCAATAGTAAATAAGCGGGAGTAGCTCAGTTGGTAGAGCATCAGCCTTCCAAGCTGAGGGTCGCGGGTTCGAGTCTCGTCTCCCGCTCTTATTTTGAAACATTGAGTGTCTTATAAAGCGAAAGGGATGCGGGTCCCGCCCGAAGGGCGAGGATCCACGCAGCGAAGCAAAACCAAAGGGTTTTGACCGCTGCGGGATTCGAGTCTCGTCTCCCGCTCAATTTTTTTACTGCTTTTCCATGCCAATGTAGCTCAGGGGTAGAGCACTTCCATGGTAAGGAAGGGGTCGCGGGTTCAATTCCCGCCGTTGGCTCCACGTTCAGGATGCGTTTTTGTTAGTTACTAATTTAATATCCAAAACTTAATACTGATGGCTAAGGAGACTTTTAATAGATCAAAACCTCACGTTAACATCGGTACCATCGGTCACGTAGACCACGGTAAAACTACCCTGACGGCTGCTATTACGTACGTTCTGTCAGAATCTGGGTTTGCCGAAAAGAAAGACTACGACGCCATTGATGGTGCTCCGGAGGAAAGAGAGCGCGGTATCACTATCAATACGGCTCACGTTGAATACGAAACAGCAAATCGTCACTACGCACACGTTGACTGTCCTGGTCACGCCGACTATGTGAAAAACATGGTAACTGGTGCTGCTCAGATGGACGGTGCTATCCTGGTAGTAGCTGCTACTGACGGTCCGATGCCCCAAACTCGTGAGCACATCCTGTTGGCTCGCCAGGTAGGTGTACCTCAGATCGTTGTTTTCATGAACAAAGTAGACCTGGTCGACGATGAAGAGATGCTCGAGCTGGTTGAAATGGAGGTTCGTGAACTGCTCGATCAGTACGAATTCAATGGCGATGATGCTTCTATCATTATGGGTTCTGCCCTGAAAGCACTGGAAGGTGATGCTGACGCAGTTGCTAAGATCCAGGAGTTGATGGATGCCGTTGACAGCGACATTCCTGAACCTACCCGTGTTGTTGACAAGCCATTCCTGATGCCGGTTGAGGACGTATTCTCAATCACAGGTCGTGGTACTGTTGCTACCGGTCGTATCGAGCGCGGTGTGATCAATGTTGGTGATTCCGTTGAGATCGTAGGTATGATGGAAGATGATGCCAAGCCT
>JASBTH010000562.1 GCA_030148525.1 Saprospiraceae bacterium
GCGAAAAAAGGCTGCAGTGAGGTTCAAATATACCGCTTCCGAAAAGGATTGGGCTTTGCCCAACCTTTTCACGCGAGTATATACTCGACTCGAAGTGGTTTGGATTCCCAGCACGAAGTACTGCGAAGCAAAACCACTTCGAGTCGGTATAATTGACATTTGCAGTCCAAAGGATAAATCCCAAACACGCTCTAAAACCGAACGTTCATCAGGCCGGCCAGGTCTTTGACCTCCGCAATGGTTTGCTGAGCTTCCTTGCGGATAGCAGCGGTAGAGGCTTTAATCTGTTGTTTGACCTCTTTTTTATTAGCATCCAGCTCGGCCCGGCGGGCGCGTACCTGTTCACTAATACCAACCAGTGTATCAGCAACGGCATCTTTCAAATCCACGTACTTCAGGGCGCCCGCCTCGTAGTCACTTTGCAGAGACTGATAAGCATCCATTGCCTCCCCGGCCTTCAGTAGTTCGAAGAGGTTGCGTACCCCGGCACTCATTTCGCCTTCCGGGGTATCCCCCGTATCCGTAACCGCCGAACGCACTTGTTTACGGATCCGTTTCTCTTCGGCAAACAGATTGATGTAGTGCTTATCACCGGCACTTTTGCTCATCTTGCGGGTAGGATCAGCCGGCGACATGACTTTCGGTACTTCCGTAAACAGGGGTTCGGGCAGGATGAAATACTCCTTACCAACCTGATTATTGAAGCGCTGGGCTATGTTCCGGGTGAGCTCCAGGTGCTGTTCCTGGTCTTTACCTACGGGGACAAAAGAGGGCCGGTAGATAAGGATGTCGGCCGCCTGCAAAACAGGGTAATTCAACAACCCGGCACTGATGAAGCCTTCCCCGCCCTGTTCACCGGACTGGGCACTCTTATCCTTGAACTGCGTCATCCGGGTCAGTTGACCGTAGGAGGTAAAACAATTGAGAATCCAGCTCAATTCGGCGTGTTCGGGCACCAGAGACTGGATAAACAACCGTTCGTGATCGATCCCGGTCGACAACAGGTTGAAGATCAGCTCCCAGGTATTATTGCGCAGTTTCTTCGGGTTGTACGGCATGGTCATGGCGTGGTAATTCACTACGCCGTAGTAACAAGTATAGGTCTGTTGCAATTTGACCCAATTCTTAACGGCCCCGAAATAATTTCCGAAATGCATATCGCCGGTAGGCTGTATGCAGGACAAAACGCGCTTAGTTTCGCTCATCTGTGTCTATTTGTTGGTTGGTCTTTTATTTAAGGTGAGGTTGAGGCTAAGATGTTTGTTAAATTAATGCATGTCACAACCTCACCTTGTATTTGGTAGAAGGTATCAAGTAGTAGGACACGCTTTAACCCCGATACCTGATACCCTATACCCATTACATTATACCGGGAGGTTGGGCTTTGACTATCCTCACTTTACAGATAAGTGTGTGCCCAACCTCACATTTATTTAATCGAAGGCAGCAATAACGGAAATCTCCACATTGACGCCTTTTGGTAAAGCAGCAACCTGGACCAATTCCCTGGCCGGAGCCGTAGCCTCGTCGAAGTATTCGGCATAAACGGCATTGATGCGGCCATAGTTCCCGATATCCGACACAAAGATGCTGCACTTGAGTACATCGGCAAAGGTCAGGTCGGCTTCCGCCAAAAGGGCTTCAATATTCTTCATTACGCGGCGGGTTTCATTCTCGATGGTATCGGTAATGAGGTCACCGGTTGCGGGATCCAGAGCGATCTGGCCGGAAGCGTAGAGGGTATCGTTGTGGATAATGGCCTGATTGTAAGGCCCTACGGGAGCCGGAGCTTTGTCGGTTTGGATTATTTTTTTCATACGGGAATTGGTTTGTGGTTTGGGCAGGGCTATACCGCTTCCGAAGTGGTTTGGTGTCCCAGCACGAAGTACTGCATAGCAAAACCGCTTCCTTGTCGGTGTAAAAGCAAAAAGCTCCGCATCAAACCGGACGAATGATGGGAGCTAAGGTATTTTTTTAACCGTACATATCAAGGCCTAGATCTCTTCTTCTTCGGCTTTGATAAGTAATTTACCGCGGTAATAGGTATTACCTTCCGCGTCGGTGTACGAACGGTGGTACAAGTGCTTTTCACCGGTCGTTTTGCAGGTGGCTACCGTGGGCACCGCAGCTTTCTTATGCGTTCTGCGCTTGTGCTTGCGGTGCTTGGAGATTCTACTCTTAGGATGTGCCATTGTTCTCTGTTTTGGGCGTCGTCCAGGGCACCAGGCCCGGTATTTGACGGCTTATTTATGTTGATTCAATTTCTTTTTCAATTCATCCCAAATGGGATTAGGGGCTTCCGCCTCGGGTTCGACGTTTTCACTTTCCTCCAAATAAGATAATACATCTTCGTTACAGGGTGCGTGTTCGTCTTCCTCACATTCGTATACCTTTACTATCGGCAAAGATAACACGACAAATTCGTACACGTAAGGTGCTACGTTGAACTCTTCCAGGGTAGGCGATACGTAAATCACCTCGGCTTCTTCGGCACGTTCTTCCTCACTGAATTTTACCAGGATCCGGTGTTCCCCCGAAACGGGCAGATCAATGGTTTCCAGACAGCGGTCACAGGCTGCGCGCACCGTTCCTTCTACCGTAAATTCAAGTACAAACATGGCAGGCCGTTTGTAGAAATCCAGATGTACCCGGAGATTCCCCTCTTCCACCGGGGTATCGGGGAAGGCTGCCAGAAAGTCCTTGTCAACGGTAAAATCGTATTGGTGATGTCCGTCCTGCAATCCTGAAACCGGAATGCGGAATGGAATTAAGGCTTTCATGGTAAAGAACTTTTTAAAAGCGGGTGCAAAGATAAAAAGAATGCAGGAACTAATCAAGCCTAATCAGGTTTGAGGTGTGAGGTTTGGGGTGTGAGGTAACCTCATACCTACCCTCACACCTCACACCTCAAACCTCAAACCTGATACATGATACATGATCCATTTGTCATAATATTTACGTTACTGGCTGGTCGCGTTCACCAACAAACGGTAATATTTCGACATTATCCTGCTTTATCCCCGAAAGCGTGATTCAACCCGATCGTTCACGGTGCTGGTGCCTTATCAGAACCGCCTTGTTTTGCCTGATTACCGGCATGGTAAGCAATGCGAGTGGGCAGGTCATATGGCAGGAGGGGTTTTCCGGCTATGCTTGCATTAATTTTTCTTCCCGACAGGAACTACTTGCATTCCCTCGGGAAGCAGGAACGACAGGGCCGTCTGGTTGAATTCCTCGTATTGCTCGATGTTGCAGATATGCCCGCATTTATCGAAGATCACCAGATGCGCTTTGGCGTGGGTATTCGCAAAGCGCCGGGCGGCCTGGAAAAACACGTGATCCTCAGCCCCCATGGCGACCAGACTAAGCGTCTTCAATTCCCGGTTAAAGAAGTTCTTCAACAACCGGAAGAAATCCTTGTAGAGGCCAATCCATTTGTAGTATTCGTTCGGAGCCAGTTTCTGCGATTGCATGCGGAACATACGGCGGGAGTGCGCGTGATTCTTCTTAGGCAGTACAACAAAGGAAAAGAGGTTATACATCGTGCGGTAAGGCAGGAAATACGAGAGAAACTTAGCCGAATGCACGAATAACTTGATCTTCCAGGTAGCCCGGAAGACCCCACCGGCCATGATCATCTTATCGATTAAGTCGGGGCGTTTTTCATCGATTTTTTGCAGAATCACACTACCCAGAGACATCGACATAAAATGCGCTTTGGTAAGCCCAATGTGATCGATAACCCGGAGAATATCCTCGCTAACAATATCGAAATCGTAATTATCGAAAGCCGGCTGCAGGTTCTTTGATTTACCGTGATCGCGTAAATCCAGTAACAAAAGGTTAAAAAATGGTTTAAAAGCCTCTACCTGATACTTCCAGGTAGCAATACTTCCTCCAGCACCGTGGATGAAGACCAACCACTCGGATGAACGCTCCTGACGGTATATCTGATGATGTAACAAACTTTTTTCCAACTCCTATTGTGCTTCTGGTTCGACAAAGACGGCATGGGATATCCCCACAAGAGAAATCCCGGGACGACCAAAAAGTTTACTCTCTGCGCATAATAAATGCATCATCGGCAAATTCCCGACGCGC
>JASBTH010000165.1 GCA_030148525.1 Saprospiraceae bacterium
TAAAGCAACCGACAACGCACAGGAACTCCTGCGCGACCTGAAAATTTCTTACAACAAAGCGCGCCAGGAGTCGATCACCAACGAGATTCTCGAGATCGTCAGTGGTGCTGCTGCCCCGGAAGGTGGCAATTAGGCCACTGCCGCATCAGAACACAACGAAGCAAAAAAAAGCGATCCCCCGGGGTCGCTTTTTTTGTTTTCGTCAATGCGGTGCTTGCACCTCTTGGGAAATACCCGCAAATTGTCAGGTGAGCCCCTGCATGCGGCGGTTAAAAACCCAAACAACTTATGCTCTTTCAGATCCTCATCACCATTGGTGCTTCCCAGGCCCTGGCTCTGTCTATCCTGCTGTTGCTAAAAAGGCAACGACACATTAAAGACCATCTGCTGAGTATGACCCTCATGCTCATGTTTGGAATCATTATGTTATTTAATTACCGGGAGGAACTGCTTGCGACTCACCTTCCACTTTGCTTGCACTCCTTCACCCTGGCCTACCTGGTGTTGCCGGTTTTCTACCACTATATCCGGGCTGCAACCCTCGATCAATGTCCTGGTATCACCCGGGATGCACTCCCCCATTTTGTGCCATTTATAGTGGTTGCGATGCTGATGGCTACCAACTACCTGCCTATGCCCTGGGAAGAGCAGGTACTGTTGTTGGATGCTATCCACCATGGAGGTGGCCCGCTTTGGTTTCAGGTCGTATACTATGGGCTCTTCTTTTTAATGTTTCCGTTTTATCTGTGGCGCAGCCTGCGCGAGTTGCAGAAGCACGAGGAATACCTGCTCACCCGGTTCTCCTATACCGAAAATGTGGGTTTGGGCTGGCTGAATCGCTTCGTCTGGGCGGTGGCCATCGTGTGGGTCGGATTCGTTGTCTTTGAAGTGATCGGAGGTCAGGTAATGGATTACCGCACTAATGGACTGGGAATGAATATGGCCTTTCTGTTGTTCGTGGGATGCATCAGTGCCCTTGGGATCTACGGCTTGCGTTACCAGGCAATCTTTGTGGAACCGGCCGAACGGGTCTCTGAAAAACCGGTAGTTCCGCTCACTACCTCACAGACGGAAGAATCCAAAGCTGATCCGGAAGAGACAGCCCGGCAGCTACAGCATCTGCGACGGATTATGGAAGAGCAAAAACCTCACCTGCAACCACGCCTTACACTCCAGGATCTGGCACAAATATGTGAGATGCCACCACACCAACTTTCCCGTCTGATCAATGATGCTTTGGAGCAGCATTTCTTTGATTTCATCAACGGATATCGCGTGCAAACGTTCCAGCAACTGGTAGTGGACCCCCAGAAACAATCCTTCACCTTGCTGGCTCTGGCCCACGAAGCGGGCTTCAACTCCAAATCTACCTTCAATGCCATCTTTAAGAAAGTGACGGGCATTACCCCCAGCGCGTACGCGCGCCAGGTTCGCTCTTCAGACGGCCTCGAACCAGCAACATCCTGATGGGTACCCGATCCTTTAAGGAGGGCAAACTACAATTCACGTTCCACGAAAGCTGGTTGGTTCGCAAGTACGATGCGCATACCTTCTATCAGGGTTTTAGTGGTGTCGGATTGAAGGGGGTTGATTTTATAGCTGTCCGGCCCCGCGAGCTCCTGCTGATCGAAGTGAAAAACTACCGTCATATCCGCAATGGCCGACGGCGTGCTGCCGTAGCCCAGGTTCTGGAAGATCCCGAACGCATTGGCCGGTCCATCACTCAGAAAGGCCTGGATACCCTAAAGGCCATTCGTGCTATTCGCACCTACTATCTGCGTAAATGGGACTACCGGTGGAGTGTCCCTTTCCTCAAACGCTTCTGGTGGCAGTGGTCGGACCGCAGTTTCTGGACCCAGGTTGCTGCTCAAGCCGAAGAGCCCGAGCGCATCTCCTTTCTTATCTGGCTGGCTACTGACCCCGCCGATGCCGGCCTGGCCGATGTTATCCGCAGGGAGGTCGCAGCGGGTATGCTCGTCACTCCCGGACAAATACTGATCACGGATAACAAGGCACCTTACGATGGGGTGGTTGTGCGCTGGGTTGTTTAGAAGATTTCAGACTTTAAGAAGCCAGATAGAAGACAAGACATATATGGTCTTTTCTTCTGTCTGAAGTCTATAGTCTAGCCTCTTCTGGAGTAATAAATACGTCCGAATACCCAAAGTCGGACGACCAGACTTCATTTTTCCTGCTTTTTTGCTGCGATTCATTGTTGAAAAGTGACCATTCAGATGGGCTATTATACAATTCAATGCCCTTGTTCTGAATGTCGTTCGCTGATCAACGAGCTTAGCACCCACAAAAGTCATCGAATTATGAATACCCGACTGGTGTATTTGACCGTCCTTCTTTTTTTGGCGAAAGCCGGACCCGCTCAATCGGTCCTGGAGGGATACATCGACACCGCACTACAGCAAAACCTACAATTAGAACAGCGGCGGCTGGATTACCGTCAGCAGGCTGCCAAGCTACAGGAAGCGAAGGCACGTTTATTGCCTACCGTATCCATACAAGCCCGCCTCTCCATGGCCCGGGGCGGCCGCGCGTTCACGATTCCGGTGGGTGACCTGGTCAATCCGGTATACGATAACCTGAATGCCGTCAATCAACTGGGCGCCGGTTTGTCGGAAGATTATCCCGCTTTCCCCACCTATCCCAATATCAATAATGTGGAAGAAAACTTCCTGCGCCGGCAGGAGCAGGAGACGGTTGTGCGCCTGCAAGCCCCTGTATACAATCCGGTAGTTTTTGCCAACCGACGGATCCAGGAGAAGCAAACCCAGGCTCAGGCTATGGGGCTCGAGGCGTTCAAGCGGGAATTGGTTCGCGATGTGAAGACGGCTTATTTCTCATATCTGCAAGCCCGGGAGGCCCTGGTGCTCTACGAAAATACCCGGACCCTGCTTACCGAAAACCTGCGCACCAGCGAGAGTTTATACGAAAATCACCAGGTGACACTGGACGAGGTGTACGCAGCCCAGGCCCGATTGCGGGAGATAGAACAACAGTTGGCCGGAGCCTTACAGCAGGAACAATCAGCTCGAGCTTACCTGAATTTTTTGTTGAAACGTCCGCTGGAGACTTCGATAGCTATCGGTGAGGATACCGGTACGGATGCCAATGCTCTTTCGCTGGAGTCGGCCCAACAGGAGGCACTCGCCCGACGGGCGGAACTACAACAACTCGATCTGGCACGTCAGGCAACGGAGGAGGCCGTGGGGCTGCGCAAAGCGGCCTTCCTGCCGAGCATTAATGTGCAGGCCGATTACGGGATCCAGGGCGTTGATTACCGCGTCGACGATCAGTCTGACTTTTTCCTCGGCTCTCTGGTTTTGAGCTGGAAACTCTTCGATCGGTCGGCGAAACATCAGGTAGAACAGGCTACTCTTGAGGTACAACGCGTACAAAAGCAAGTGGAAGAGACGCGCTCCCAGCTTCAATTACAGGTAATTGATGCCTGGTATGCGCTGGAAGCTGCCCGCAAGCAGCAAACCCAGACGGAAGCGGAGGTGGAGGCCGCCCGACGTGCTTTTCGACTGGTATCCAGAAAATACGACCAGGGCCAGGCTAACCAGTTGACACTGTCTGATGCCCGCACCCAAATGACCAATGCCGAAGCCCGGCAGATCATCGCACGCTATAACCTGCAGATCCGCC
>JASBTH010000178.1 GCA_030148525.1 Saprospiraceae bacterium
AAAGACCGTCGGCGCATCGATGATTTTAAGGACGACTGGTTTTAGCAGCCGCCTCTCATTAGGCCGGTTCAATAACCTTTCGTGCCGTGCCTGAAGCCCTCCTATTAATCTTTTGTTATTTTCGCCCCTCCGAAATACGCATCGATCAATCGGTGCGTTCTCAGGTTTTGTTTTCACCGACATTCATCCCAACCAACAAGTTCAACTAAACGACCTTCATGAAGACGAACGTTTTTGCCATTCTGACCATACTGACTGTTCTTTCCCTGAGTAGTTGTCAAAATATTCCCGTCACCGATATTGCGGTGGACCTGGAGGAAGCTCGCTCAAATCAGCAATCCTTTCCCCTGTTGTCCGAAAAATACCCTTCCCTGAAGCGTCCCACAGCCTACGCCATTCAGCGTCTCTACGTCCGGGAGCGAATTGGTACCGAAAAGATCGCCGGCTACAAAGCCGCCCTGACTTCGGCAGGCGCACGCAAACAACTAAACGCCGATCGTGCAGCCACCGGCGTGCTGTTCGGGACCGGGTGGAAGGATTCCGGTGTGACCATTCGGGCCTCCCAGTTTCAATATCCGCTGATTGAAACCGAGATCGGCTACGTTATCAAAAAACCTATTTTGGATAAGTTGCGCAGCGTATCGGATGTCCGTTCTTACATCTACGGGGTAGTACCTGCTATTGAAATCCCCGACCTTGGTTACAAAAGCCTGGAATCCGTCAAACTGGAGGATTTTGTAGCGACCAATTCCGCCAGTGCATCCTTTGTTTTGGGTGATCCCGTAGGCGTCAAATACCTGGATACGAACAACACCACGGTAAGCTTGCGCAAAAATGGCCAGATAGTTAATACCGGAGTAGGCTCGGATGCTATGGGCAACCAGTGGGAAGCGCTGTACTGGCTGATCAACCACATCATTGATCAGGGGTATACCATCGGCGAAGGCCAGGTATTGCTAACTGGCGCGCTGGGAGAGGTATTACCCTGTGAGCCCGGCTCTTACGAAGCTGATTTTGGAAATGTGGGGACGGTGTCGTTTACTGTCCGCTAAGGGTTCGAACCTTTTTGGTGTATTAGCCGTATATTCCGGTAACTAACCCACCTGCCATGAGAAAACACGTCTACCTGATAATCTGCCTGTTAGCGGCCTGGTCATTGCCACTGTTCGGGCAGGAAGAAGTCCCGGATACCTCCGCTAAAGCTGAACTCGGCCCGTGGGGCCTCAGCCTTGGTATCTATCCACACATTAGCACCGTCAATAGCGATCTCATTGATTACGGTTGGGACCTGAATACCAGCGTGACGATCGGCACCTGTATTCCTCTGGGAAAACAGTGGGTTCTGACGGGTGATCTCATGCTTTTCCATACCGGATCGGTATTCACCCGCCCTCCCGAACCGGCAAATGAACTGATTCGCGAGGAAGACATCCGTGACCGTTTCGCCTACATTCACCTGTCGCTGGGTAGCCGCTATTACTTCAAGGAACGCTGGTACGTGGGTGCCTATACCGGTCCGGCTCTCCACCTGTTTACCGAACGTCTGACTACCCAGAAATACACAAGCGGATTCGAGCAGGAAGAACGCCGAAAAGTCCCTCTAGGCGAAGGTTCTGTGCGGGAGTTGAATTGGTTTGCATCCCTTGGCGTCGGCTACGAATTCCCCATCGGTGATTACCTCGGAATCGGTCTGGAACCAACGGTATACACTAACTTCCTCAGCATCGATACCCAATCCGATGTCGACGCCCGGGCAATTGGTATTGGCCTGCGGGCCAACGTGGTCTTTAAGGACTTCAACCACAACATCAAAATGCGCTCCATCCCCGAAAGCCATAAAGCCCGCTACATCAACCAAAAGCGCAAGGCCGATAAGGCCATGAAAAAGAAAAAGGCGGAGGAGGAAGGGAAAAACGGCTGACGGCTGACGGCTGACGGCTGACGGCTGACGGCTGACGGCTGACGGCTAAGTTTTTATTTCCACTTCACCGAGCCAAATTCTTGGGCCAAAAATTTGTCTGCTTTTATGGGCAAATCCGATGCTGTTATGAATCGCAATAAGCAAACCGTTTACCGTAGGCCGTGAGCCGTGAGCCGTAAACCGTGGGCCGTAAGCTGTGGACCGTGGGCCGTGAACCTATCGCTTCAGCGGCAGCGCGCCCTCTTCCCTTAACACCTTTGCGCCTTCTCCCGCTACAAATTCCAGGAAGTGATTGACCTCCGGGCTGGCATCGGGAGAGACAACCAAAAAGGCATCCCGCAGTAAATTATACGCTCCGCTTTCCATATTAGCCACCGATGGTTCCTGACCATTAAACGCCAGTGCGCGGATAGCTCCTTCTGATTGGGAAACCCGCGTAAGGGTCGTCATACCGATGCCCCCTTCCGTACGTGCCAGGGCACGCGCCAGATCGCCCGACGATTCGTGCGTAACCACGTTGGAATCTGGACGAATAACACCGAAACAGGGTACCCGTTCCATCAATACCTCCATATCCACTTCGGCTATCGGACGAGCCAATGGCATGATCGGAAGGTTCATACCTCCCAACTCCGACCAGTTTCGAAGGCGACCGGCGTAGATGCTACACAGAGTAGCTCCGTCCAGTGAATCCACCGAAACACTCTGGTGTACAGCCATAACAACCGGCATTTGCGCAAAGCGGTAGACTTCGTACCCATCCATCTCCAGGCGTGGCACATCCAGACCGTGACTGGCCATGATAACCTGAATCGAATCGGACTGCAGGGCTGGAATCCGATCAGAACTCGACATGCCGTCTCCGACGATAATTTTACGGTTAGGATATTTGACTTGATAGGCATCGACCACCGCCAGGATCAGGGGGCGCACTCCATTGGAACCGTCAATGCGTATGGGAGTTTTAGCAGGTGACGACGAGGTGTTACATCCTGCCAGCAGGCAAGTCACCACCAAAAGATTACAAAAGGATCGGATCATCTTTTTTCGAAAAGATAGGCAATGAGCGGGAACCATTTTCACCCTCACCCACCTTTTGATCAGAAAAAATGGTGTGCTCCCTTCACCTGGACCGACAGAAGTATTTGGAAAACCACCGTACATGGCCGCAAGGGTATTACGATTAACTACGTCTTTACACCACCGTCTGAACGCGGGCAGGGACTGGCCGCCAATGCGGTAGCCTGTTTGTCGGAGCGCCAATTGAATGCTGGATATTCATTTTGCAGTCTGTACACCGACGCGCAATTTCCCACCTCCAATGCGCTATACCAACGACTGGGTTATTACCGGGTTTGTGAATCGGCCATGTACAGCTTCACCTAATGTCCGTTAAGTGCGCCTTATTGGCCAACAGCACCCTGTAAAGTGCTGCATTTTTACAGAAAAAAGAATGCTACACCGATTTCACTACTCAATGATGGCTGGCTTCCTGGCCACCTTCCTTTTCCTTTTGCCGCAAGGTCAAGTGAAAGGCCAACCCCTTGCCACCGATTATACGGTGTCCGAAAACAGCGTATCCTTGGCAAGCTCTACTGCCAAATCAATTGCAAAAAGAAGAACTATGCGAATTGCTTGCTACGTACAGGAACGGGTTGAGATCCTCGATCTGGCCGGACCACTCGAAGTTTTTAGTTACGCGGGCTGGGAGGTCTATATTATTGGTAAAACCAAAGACCCCATCCATGCTCAGGGAATATTGAAGGTAACGCCTGACTACGATTTAACCGACGCCCCCGAGGCGGACATCCTCGCTTTTTTTGGCGGTAATTCCGATCTACCCGTAGCTGATGATGAGCTGATCGAATGGGTGCGCAATCGCGGGAATACTGTGCAATACTTATTTTCCGTATGTACTGGCGCCCGCATTCTGGGGAGAGCCGGATTCCTGGATGAGAAGACCGTTACGACTTACCACGGTGTATTGGAGCAATTACAACGGGAAGTGCCGAGCGCCACCGTCCGTTCGGATGTGCGCTGGGTCGATAATGGTAAAGTGCTTACGACCGCCGGCGTATCGGCAGGGATCGACGGGGCACTACATCTGGTCGCTAAAATCGAAGGCAAGAAGACGGCAAAACACATCGCAAAAAAGATGGAATACGATTACTACAATCCCGACTCCGGATTGGTGGTAAAACGCCCCTAGTGCGACTTGACCAAATAATACCTCCAACGAAGTGGTTTTGCTACGTTGGTAGCCCCTAAATCATTTCGAGTTGATTATATGCCGCTTCCGGAAAGGCCGCAATAGTACGATTCAATTACTCCAACCATGACCAAACAACGCATTGCTTTTGCCATTCCCAGGGGGGTCCATCCGCTCGATCTGATGGGCCCCTTACACCTGATGTACGAAGCAGTGGAGCACGGTGCCGACCTGGAGTACACCTTGCTCTCCCCGTACTCCAATGATCTCGAAGTCGCCAGCAGTGCGGGTTTTGGACTCACCGGCCTGAAGCCGTATTGCGACTTTGCGTCCGGTTCTTTCGACCTGTTATACCTTCCCGGAGCGGATGGTACGCTGCTCGTGGACCCCGCTTATTTATCGGAACTTCGCCCCTTCCTGACCTGGATGCGAGAGCAGTACGAAGCAGGTGCAGTCCTGGCTTCCATTTGCACGGGGGCATTACTGATCGGTGAAGCCGGCTTATTGCGGGGCCGTTCCTGCACGACGCACTGGAAATATATAGAAGTCCTGCAGCAAAGATTTCCACAAGCGGATGTTATTACCAATCGCTTATTCGTACATGACAATGGTATTTACACCAGTGCGGGGGTTAGTTCCGGCATCGATCTGGGCTTATATCTGTTGGAACAAACCTTTGGAGCCGCCTTCGCGGCGGACATTGCCCGCGAAGTAGTCCTGTACCTGCGGCGTAGCGGTGAGGACCCGCAACTGAGTATTTTCCTGCAATACCGGAACCACCTCGACGATCGCGTCCACCGTGTCCAGGATTACCTCATCCAACACCTCGACGAAGCGCCTACTAACGAAACACTCGCTGGTCTTATTTTCACCAGTCCGCGACATCTGCGCCGTATGTTCAAAGAGACGGTAGGCGTAACCATCGGCCAGTATCAGGAACAGCTACGAATGGAAATCGCTATCCAGCTACTGCGCGAAGGCGAAAAAGTAGCCGCAGTCACCCGCCGCATCGGCCTGCGCAGTCCGAATCAGCTACGGGTCCTGTTACAAAAGCATGTGGGAAAGTTGCCGTCGGAGTTGAGGCAGTAGGCAGTTTGCAGTTCTCAGTTTGCAGTTCTCAGTTGGCAGTTTGCAGTTCTCAGTAGGCAGTTTGCAGTTTGCAGTTCGCAGTAGGCAGTTTGCAGTTTGCAGTTGGCAGTTGGCAGTTTGCAGTTCGCAGTTCTCAGTTGGCAGTTCTCAGTTGGCAGTTGGCAGTTGGCAGTTGGCAGTTTGCAGTTCGCAGTTGGCAGTTGGCAGTTCGCAGTTGGCAGTAAAATACGGCTAATCATTACCCGTACGGGCGGCGCTCACCGCGTGAGAAAGGCGTTTTCGAAAGCGGAGAGCGGCATGCCTTCGCCCATGCGGGCTTCGGCAGCCAGGGAAAGCTAAAGCGAAGAGCGGAGGTCGGAAATCGGAAATAGTATATGAAATATGTGCTATGAAATCGCTCAAGTCCTTGTCCTGCTTGAGTGTTCCCCTCTCCTCCAGAATGCTTTGGATTCGCAAGGGACAAATAAGCCGGGAATCAGGAGAGGGGAGCAAGGGGTGAGGTTATACAAGGTCGGAGAGCGGACACGAGCGATAGCGACTGATGGTAATAAAGCGGAAATCGGAAATAAACTGGCGTGGAGGGGAGAGACCGAAGGGACGGTTGCTGACTTCATGCCCACCGCTAAAGCGGATGGGCTTAAACGGCCCACTGCCGACTGCCGACTGACGATTGCTTTCGAACAAACCTCCCTTTTAGCGAAAGCCAAAAAAGCAAACCCACATTGAGCATTGAGCACCGAGAACTACTGACTCTCCGTGATAGGCCGACGAACAATAGGAAAAAATAGCCGGTTGCTGACTTCATTCTCAACGCTGAAGCGGATGGGCTTAAACGGCTAATTGTCCACTGCCAACTGAGAACTGAAGACTACCTACTGGTAACTGAAGACTGCTGTGATAAATCTCACCAATCGTTCTCCTGAAAAACACTATCATTGCGGGAATAAACCAAAACAACCTACCATGAAACAACTACTTTTCTTGTTTTCCATGACCCTTTTGTTTGCCGGATGCCAGTCGGCGACGACCGAAGAAGGTGGTGATGATGCCGCCAAAGCTTCGCCCGAAATGGCTGCTTTTGAAGCACAACAGGAGAATTTTCACACCGTAATGGCCGCTACCTTCCACCCGGCCGAAGAGGGTAACATTGATCCCTTGCGGGAAAAAGCGGATGAGCTGACGGCTGCTGCCAAAACCTGGTCAGGCCTGGAGTTGCCGTCCGAATACACGGATACCGATCTCGAAGCCCGCCTGGCCGAACTGGTCCGCGGCAGCGAACGCATCGAGGGCCTGATCCAAACGGAAGCGTCCGATTCAACCCTGCAGCAGGCAATTACCAATCTGCACGAGGTATTCCATGGCATCATGGGTGAATGCAAGGATGCGGAAGAGCACCACATGCACTGATCAATGGTAATTTTTTATGGGTAATTTTTAATTTTTAGTTGAATTAGAAATTACCCATTTACTTTTTGAAGCCGGAGGCCAGATTAGCCATTAATTTTATTTCATGGATCAAGCCGCAATACGTCAACATCTTATCAGGCAATTATCGACCCAGATCACTTCCTTGCAACAACAATTGGCTGACATCGAGGCCGCCCGCAATGAAGAAACCAAATCCTCGGCCGGTGATAAATACGAGACGAGCCGGGAGATGATGCAACAAGCGGCCGATCAGGTGCAAAATCAGTTGGACAGAACCAATGATATGTTACAGTACCTCAAACGGCTTCCCCAGCCGGAGGCAATGGACCACATTCAGGAAGGCCACCTGGTTACTACTAATCGGGGAATCTATTTTCTCTCCGTGCCTTTCGGCAAAATTAAAGGTCTTCCGGAAACGGTGTACGCCCTGTCGGTTGCTTCGCCCCTGGGTCGACTCCTGCTCGGAAAATCAAAGGGGCAGGCCGTAACCTTTAATCGTCGGAATATCCTGATTGAGGAAGTCGTCTAGTCAATGAGGGGCGGAAACGACTTTTCCCTCCAGTCTCCTGGTCTCTTCTTTCCCTCCAGTCTCGTCCTTCTTTGTCGCTACAATCAATTATCTTAGGGTGAAAATGAACCCATGCCAACCTTACATACCGTTCTTGGTGCTACCGGTGCCAGTGGACAGGCCGTCCTGGATGAATTAGCCAAAACCCAGGTACCCATTCGGGCTGTAACCCGGTCATCTGAGTTGCCCGGTTTCGATACAGTAAACGGAGATTTGCTCAATCCGGAGGCAACCCGCGAAGCTGTTTCCGGATCGTCGCACGTGTACATGTGCGTGGGCCTGCCCTACCGTTCGGATGTTTGGATGCACGATTGGCCATTAATTATGGATAATCTGATAAATGCCTGTGCTCACACGGGAGCGTCCCTGCATTTTCTCGACAATATCTATATGTACGGTCCACCTCCGCTTCCCGTACCTTTCGATGAAAACACCCGACAGGAGCCTACCTCCAAAAAAGGAGTGATCCGCAAGGCAGTGGCTGATCGGTTATTGGAGGCTTTCGCCCAAAAAGAAGTAGAAGGAACCATTGCCCGCTCCGCTGACTTTTATGGTCCCGGTTCTACAAACAGCATGCTATACGCGGTCTTTCTGGAACGCATGTTACAAGGTAAAGCACCCCAGTTCCTGGGACCGCCCAACCAGCCCCACACCTATGGCTACACCGTCGACAATGCACGAGCCATGATCGAACTGGCGGAGCATTCCGATACGTACGGCGAGGTTTGGCACTTACCGGTGGGTGATCCAATTACCCCACAACAGGCCGCTGACCTGTTTAATCAGCTACTAGATACCAACTATGAGGTGCAGCACTTGCCCATCTGGATGCAAAAAGTATTAGGCTTGTTCATACGCCCAATCCGGGAGGTCGGGGAAATGTTGTACCAGTTTGAGCATCCCTATCATATGTCCTGGAAGAAGTTCCAAACCCGTTTTCCCGAATATAAACCCACACCTTATAAACAGGGATTTAAAGTAATGATCGACTCTTTTCAGTCTTAACTAAACCTACATGCGTGTACTCCTCTATACCGTAATCTATTGCCTCATGCCGCTCCATTCCGTTTTTGCCCAAAATGATGAAAAACCGAAGGTGATCATCCTGACTACCGGTGGCACTATTGCCAGCCGAACCGATGCGCCTTTGATCGAAGGACCGGCATTAGTGCAGGCAGTACCTCAATTGGCTGATTACGCTGACGTGCGGGTCGAAGAGGTAGTGCGGATCGGATCCTCGCAAATGACGCCTGCGATCTGGTTGCGCATCCTGCGACGAATCGACGAACTGGCCCGGACTGAACCCGACCTCGCCTGCATTCTGATCACCCACGGGACCGACACCATGGAAGAAACCGCCTTCTTCCTTAATCTTACGCACCGCCACGAGGTCCCCATAGTGATCACCGGTTCCATGCGATCAGCCAACGCCCTCTCGGCCGACGGGCCGGCCAACCTGGTCGATGCTCTGCGGGCGGGGATCGCGCCCGGAGCACGCGGCAAAGGCGTCATGGTCGTCCTGAACGATAATATCCACGCCGCCCGCGATCTCACCAAGTCGGATAATCAGCGCCTTCAGACCTTCCTGCCTACTGAGCGGGGGTACCTGGGCTTTGTCGACGACGAGCAAGTGACCTTCTACCGTACGCCTGAACAACGGCATACCCTAGACTCACCCTTTGATGTAGTAAATGCAGAAGCCCTTCCCGAAGTAGATATTCTAAAGGATTTTGCCGGCCTGGATCCGGCTATTTTGGAATTCTTCCGGAAACGGAAAACGGATGGACTGGTCCTGGAAACCTTTGCGGGTGGGCGCTCAAGTGCAGCCCTGCGGTCGGTCACCAGTTTGCCGGATGATCATAAACCCATCGTGATTGCCAGTAGTCTGCGCGGGAGCCGCATAATGGGTACGCATCCGGAAGGTACGCCGGTGATCGTAGCCAATGATCTGCCGGCCAATAAGGCGAGAATACTACTAATGCTGGCCCTTACCAGGACGAAAGATGTGGAGGAGATTCAGGGGTATTTTGATACCTACTAATTTTTAATGTTTAATTTTTAATGTTTAATTGAATTAAAAATTAAAAATTAATAATTGCCCGCAGGGCGAAAACACAACAGGGGCTGCCACGTACGTGACAACCCCTGCTGATTTTGCCAGGCGGTTAAGCCCGACGAGTTGAATTAGTATCTGCGTCCGCCGCCGCCACGGTTATCGCGACGTTCACGGGGTTCCGCTTCTTTCACTACGATGGTACGACCATCGAGTTCCGTCTCATTCAGTTCGTTAATAGCAGCACGACCTTCGTCGTCGTTAGGCATTTCAACAAAACCGAAGCCTTTAGAACGGCCGGTAGCTCTGTCAAAAATAATCTTGGCAGAAGAAACTTCGCCAAATTCTTCGAAAGCGTACTGAAGATCGCCTTCCTGCGTGTCGTAATTCAACTTCGCAACAAAAATATTCATACAAAAAAAAATTAAAATAGTGTGTCCCAACGCGGAACATCACTGCAAAGGTGGGGGCAATTATTGGATTGTGCAATGATTCCGTAAAAAAGTTTTGTTAAATGGTCTAAAACCTATGCTGTCACTAAGTCCCTGAAGGCCAGTGAGGGCTGAGGTTGAGGCTGAGGTTGAGGTTGAGGGACTTTACAACACATAAGAACACTGTATCCTGAGAAATTTTGATTTCAGAGTCCTGAACCTCAACCTTAACCTTAAACGAACCCTACCCCCATTCATCGATTTTCCGGGTAAATCCACAACCATCCGGGCCCGTTTTACATTTTGTCTTAAATGGGCTTTGCTATGCGTAACCTCCTGATTCTCCTGTTTCTACCAACCATCCTCTGCAGCCAGCGAGCGTTGATCGACGATTTCGATATGGCTGGTGATACCTACCGTACTGATTACGATTGTTTTCGCCTGACCGAGGAACGAAATTACTCTACCGGTTCCATTTGGTATAAAACCCCCATCGACATTACCGAACCCTTCAGTATTGATCTAAAAGTTATGCTGGGGTGTAAGGATGGAGCTGGTGCCGACGGTATGGTATTTGTATTCACCGGAGGCCGCTACCGAACAGGCTATACGGGTGAGGGTATTGGCTTTGCCGGTCTGCGCCCATCCGTAGGCATCGAGCTCGACACCTGGCTTAACGAACACCTGAACGACCCCGTTCAGGACCATATCGCTATCATGGCTAATGGACGGGTGGGTCACTATAACGATCTGGCAGGTCCTCTGCCCATACCGAATATCGAAGATTGTGCCCAGCACCACCTCTCAGTACAGTGGGACCCCGGCACCAACAAGCTCGCCATTCTTATCGATTATGAAGAAGTGATCGCCGCCAAAGTCGATCTGGTCAATGGTATTTTCGGAGGTCAGCCCTTGGTGTATTGGGGGGTCACAGCTGCCACGGGACGGTACAACAACCGTCACGAAGTATGCTTCGACCGACTGTCGCTGGGGCCGTTGCCACAGGTCGATCCGGTAATTTCTCGGGGAAAAGAGTGATGGGTTGCAAGGCAGGATTTGGAGTTGACAATATATTACCGGGAACCAGATTGTCAGGAATAAATATCAACCGGAAACAAAAAGGTCGATCCAAAGGATCGACCACCAGTAGTACCCGGAGCGGGACTTGAACCCGCACGGCCAAAAAGGCCACAGGATTTTAAGTCCGGCGTGTCTACCAATTCCACCATCCGGGCATCCTGTTATTACTCTGCGAAATGTAAACAGACCTAAAAAAGGTTGGGTTCCGCTGAGCGATCACAAAAGTACTTTCTCCCCTCCTATTCTGCAACTTCCTTGCGCAACTATTTGCTTTTTTTGTTTTTTAAGAAAGTGATTTATTGATGAGAAAATTCCGTCTGAGTAAACGGTACTATGAGGTGACTAAGACTGCCCGGGCCCTTGTTTCCGGCTTCGGTTTCCCTCGCCTTCTATACCACTTCTGTGCGCTGCTGTACTGTTCTTATCGCCTCAAACGGTGACAGCCTGACCGTCTGCGCCCGGAGCCATTGCGGTACGGATGCTCCGTTCTATACGCAACACTCGGTTCGGGCTGCTGGTTAGGCTTTACCCGGCAGGCTACCAGTCACTACCTTGTAGCAGTGGCTCCTGCTGACTTCCTGCGAGAGGTTACTTTGTTTACACCTTCCCCTCTCATGGGCTTCGCTTGGCGCTACTGATCTCTGACTTCAAATCATTCCTGCAGTCCCCGCCCCTTCTTATTTATCCGCCCGTCGGACTGGAGTTTCTTCATGAGGCGGTCGAGGATACCGTTGATAAAATCCTTGCTTTTATCCGTGCTGTACATTTTGGAGATTTCCACGAACTCGTTAAGGGTCACCTTGGCGGGAATGGTCGGGAAGTGAAGCAATTCGCTTACGGCCATTTTCAGCAGGATCATATCGATAACGGCGACGCGATCGGCATCCCAGTTTTTAAGGCTTGGCTCAATAATTTGAAGAAGTTCCTCGTCGGTTTCGTTAAGTTGCTTGAAGAGGTGTTCACCGAAATCAACTGTAGTCTCTTTGCCCGGCTTATGGGGTAGGTAAAAGTCTTCCTCAGCCGGCAACGCTTTGATGGTCTTTTTAAGGCTGCCAACGACCAGGGATTCGTCGTCTACCCACTGCATGGAGAAGTCTTCCATGGTTTCATCAAAGGAATCATTCGATGTGGCTTCCTTGTACAAACCAAGTAAAACCTGCCGCACCTCGTCAAAGCTGTTATCATCAGCAGCAAGGTACTCTTGATACAGTTCATTTTTGGCGAAAGCCGAATAGGTACTTCGCACCAGATCCTGGTCGATCTGGGTTTCCAGCTTATAAGTACGCAGATATTGTTGGAAAGCGTTGTTTTTGACCAGGGATTGGATGAGCGGATTATCGTACAACTTCGGGGTAAAGCGCTTATCATCCTCGGAAGGCAGGAGCTTGGCGGAGCGATTCTCGGCATCTACCAGCGCGTACTCTGCAAATTTAATGAGGTAGAGTACATTTAGTAAGTACAATTGAAAGGAAACGTCCACCTTCTTACGGAAGAGCTTCACGGCGGAGTCGTAGTCGAATCGCTGATCGCGACTCATGGAATAAAGCATCTGCATAACTTTGATGCGGACATTCCTTCTGCTTAGCATACTGTCAACGAGCGTATCGCTCTTTTTTAATTATTAGGAACGGGGACAAAGGTTGTAAAAAATCGGTGCATATAGAAAAAAAAGTAGAAGCCATCTCGAAATATCTCCTCAGCTACGGATCATATTGTTGAGATGGCTTCTGTACCTTTCGTTCTTCTTACTGGAGAATGACCTATTCCTTCATGGCAATTTTCTCCTTGATCTTGTCGTAAGCAGGTAATTTACGGTAGTGCCATTTTTTAACGATGGTGCCGTCGTTTAATAAAACGATTCCGGGGTTGGAGCGCACAATGGTTTTCAGCAGTATGTCGTCACCCACATAAAAGGGGAGGTCCTCCGCTCCGATCTGCTCCTGAAAGTCGGTGAATTGCTCGGAAGAAGCGTATTTGGTCAGTACGTAAACCTCAGCTCCGTCGGCCTCAGCTTGTTCCAGTACGGGCACGACCCGTTCTTTCCACTTAGACAAATATTTCTCGGGCCAGCTGTAGTTTTCCGTGCGCACTTCGCGTGTCTCTATGGAGTAGGTAGTGTCCATAACCATGGCCCCCTCAATCATAGAGGAATCCACCTGCATCACGGTGTCCTGCACAGTTGCCGTGCCATAAGTGACTTTGGTTTTCAGGTCGTAAGCAACGATCATGTACGCATAACCGGGGATAGTTAGGATCTCATCGGTCACACTAACGCCCTGCAGATTGCTAATATCAAAATCGCTGATCTTGGTGGGTTCGATCGCTGGTTCGGATTTGATCTGTTCCAGATCCCACTCCTCTTTGGGGTATTTCTGGTACTCCTTGAGGTATTGCTCGTAAGGGACTTCCACGACTTTGCCCGTTTCCTTATTGGTCATTTCGTAGGCCAGGATTTCCACGTTTTGCTGAGCTTCGACTTCCTCTTGTTTCTTTTCGTAGATATTCACACCTTCCCTGAACGGACGGAAATCGGCGTGGGGAATATCCCAGACATAATTGCTAAAGCAATACACGACCAGCCCCAGTGTCGTAATGGCTAAAATGCCGGTGCGCGTACCGGCATTAGCCAGCTTGTGCATGGATTTTGTCATGAACAGGAACAAAAGAGCGGGAATGAGCAGGAAAACGTCTTTGAGGAAGGAGGTTCTCGGTTCCAGTTTGATAAAATCGCCAAAGCAACCGCAATCGGTCACCTTCATATTGGTTTCTACGTAGGGCCCCCACTGTCCAAACTGGAAAAAGTTAACGCCCTCGGGTACATAGCCGGTCAAGAAAGTAAACCCGGTAAGGAAGGTAAAGAAAGCGACGATGGCGAAGAAGGTCCAGGCGGTCAATTTACGGTTAGCACCCATAATCAGCGCCAGTCCCAGGATGATCTCCAAAACGATCATGACTACGGAGAAGGTATTCACGTAATTCTCAAGCCAGGGAAATAAAGGAGCGATGAAGGAAATGGCTGTCTCGCTGAAAGTGGCTTCAAATTCAGCAAAGTACTGCTCCATTTTGTAGGCAGTACCAAGCGGGTCTACGGCTTTTACCCATCCGGAAAAGATGAACAAGGCACCGCAGAAGTTTTGCAATAAGCTGATCAATACATTTTTGCGTTGGCCAAATACACCGGCGGTAAGCCCCGTCAGGATGAGGGAGGCAATACCGATGTATACTAAGAGCATTCCCAGTGTCATAGTTTAGTTGTTTTTCGATGGCGTGGCGGAGGCTTCCTCCAATAGGATCAGGGCAAAAAAGGCATAATTAATAATATCCTGGTAGTTGGATGCCAGTCCTTCGGAGGCTTCCGTCTGCCCTTGATTATCCTCTATCTGTTTGATTCG
>JASBTH010000180.1 GCA_030148525.1 Saprospiraceae bacterium
CTAATGGAAAACCAGTCGGCCAGCACCCAGCAACAGCTTTTTCCGCGCACCATTCACCTGAGTGCTGCCGATGCCGATCTGCTCCGTCAGATACGGGAAGAGCTTGTCAAATTGGGTTTCGACGTGGCTGATTTCGGAAAAAATACTTTTGTTATCAACGGCTTACCGGCCGGGCTTGGCGCTAAGGTCGACGAGAAAGAACTGATCGATCAACTCATCGAGCAGTACCGGTCGGGCCTGGATATGAACCTGGGCGTGCGGGAAAATATTGCGCGTGCCATGGCCCGTTCGGGGGCCATCAAGCGGGGACAGCCCCTGCAAGTGGAAGAGATGCAGCAACTCATTGATACCTTGTTTGCCTGCACACTTCCATTCAAAAGCCCATCTGGTCGAAATTGCTTTGTGACCTATGAACTGGAGGCCATCTCAAAACAGTTTGAGTAGGTACACCGTTACCTTTAAGTAATCAACGGATATGTTTAGAATTTCGGATGTCGTCAAGCACCTGCTGATCATCAATATATTGATGTACTTCGGTACATTGGTCTTACTAGGCGATCCCAATATTGGGAGTGGAGCCCTGATGAATGAACCGGAAGGGTACAGAGTGACCGATTGGGCCCGCTATATGTTTGCCATGTTTTACCCAACATCGGAATACTTCCAGCCCTACCAGATCATCACCCACATGTTTATGCACGGTGATATCATGCACCTGTTCTTCAATATGTTTGCCCTCTTTATGTTTGGCCCGCCATTGGAGATAACCTGGGGCCCTAAGCGGTTCCTGTTCTTTTACCTGGCGACGGGACTGGGGGCCATGTTGTTGTATCTGTTCGTAAAGTACCTGGAGCTGACGTATTTCGGTGATAGTATATCGGCGAACGCGATCAATATTCCCATGCTGGGAGCCTCGGGAGCCGTATTTGGTATCCTGGCGGGCTATGGATTAATGTTTCCGAATTCCGTGATCCAGTTGATTTTTCCACCCATTCCGCTCAAGGCAAAATACTTTGTGGCCATTTATGCGGGAGTGGAATTGTTTTCCGGGTTATCGAGTTTTGCCCGGGTGACCAACGGAGGAGTCGCTCACTTTGCCCACGTAGGCGGTGCATTGTTTGGTCTTTTGATCATATTGTACTGGCGAAAGTACGGATCGCGCCTGGGCAGTTAAAAGCGCGACAGTTGATCCAAAAAATAGGTACCTTCATGGATACCAATTGGTAAAACAACTGGGAGGAGCTACCTTTATTTTATTGTGAACCGGTAACCAGAATAGCATGCTACGCTCCATAATGGATGATATGAAGAGAGAGTTCAGTTACGGTAATATGGTGACTCGCATCATCATAGTGAACGTAGCTGTATTTGTGGTCCTCAACCTGCTGTACCTCTTTTTGTGGTTGGGGAATGGAGGAGATACGCCGTCCTTTTATCTGGCATTTAAGCGCTTTTTTATGCTGCCGGCCGATGGCTGGGAACTCATTACCCACCCCTGGTCGATCATCACCCATATGTTTCTGCATGAAAGCTTCTTCCACATTTTGTGGAATATGTTGTTGATGTATTGGTTTGGCCGCATCGTCGGTGATTTTATCGGTAACCAACGCATTCTGCCCCTCTACCTGCTCGGAGGACTGGTCGGTGCGGTGTTTTTCCTGCTTTCCGCCAATTTTTTACCGAGTATTGTGTCCGGACAGTATGCCCTGGGTGCCTCCGCCGGTGTGATGGCAATTATCGTGGCAGCCGGAGCTATTGCTCCCGACTACATTATGCGCCTTCTCTTCCTGGGCGACGTAAAGCTTAAATACATCGTAGCTGTCCTGATCTTCCTCGATATCATCGCCATTCCCGCTCAACAGAATACTGGTGGACATATGGCCCACTTGGGAGGTGCTGTCCTGGGATTTCTCTTCGTCCGCCAGTTGCAACAAGGAACCGATCTGTCACGACCGGTCAATAACTTTCTCGACAGTATTTCTGATCTCTTCGGAAGTCTTTTCAACCGTAACCGTAATCGGCGCGGTCCCAAAATGGCCTATAAGAACCCGAATGCCGGACGCGGATCACGCCCCGGTAACAGCCGCGGAGATGTTAGCTCCGACAATAAACCGAACTCGGATTATCAGGAGCGCCTCGACGCCATTCTGGATAAGATCAAACAGGATGGATACGAAACGCTGACCGAGGAGGAGAAAGAATTTTTGTTCAACGCCAGTAAAAAGTAGACGTTGCGAATCCTGCTGCGGTGGATAAACCTGTTTCTGGTCCTGGGGCTACTCATGGTATATGTGGCCCCTTTTGTTCCGCCCCAGGCCTTTTGGCCCCTCGTTTTTCCCGGTCTCTTTTATCCCTGGCTGCTTGTGGCCAATGTGCTTTTTCTGATTTTTTGGGTACTGCGTAAGCAGTGGAAAATCGCTTTGTTACCGGCTGGTGCCCTGTTGCTTGGATTTGGCCACGCTCGCAGTCTGGTGGGCTGGCCGGCTCAGGGGGCGGCCGAAGCGTCGCCCGACCAGCTTACAGTGGTTACCTATAATATTCATCGATTGTACGCATATTACGGGGACTCGGGTAATGTCAGTGCTGATCAACTGGCCGAGCAATTGGTTCGCTATCAGCCCGACTTGATTTGCCTGCAGGAAATGCCGTCCTCGGACCGTAGTCAACGCGCTATAGCCCGGGCTTTCGCCAAAAAACTGGATTTGCCGTACGCAGAGATTAAAGCGACAAAGAGTCTGGCCATTTTCAGCCGCTATCCGCTTTCCGAAACGGGAGAGGAATACTTTCAAAGTAATGCAACGGGCTTTCAATGGGCGCAGGTAGAAGGTCCCGAAGGCCCGTTCTGGGTGTACAATGTACACTTGCTCTCGAATAAGATTACCGGACTAGCAGAGAAAGTCTCCGGGCAGGGACATTTGAATGAAAAAGAGACCTGGCTCGATATACGCACCATGCTGGCCGGCTACAAAAACACGGCCCTGCGCCGGGTCGACCAGGGGACTCGAATTTCTGAGCATCGGGCAAAGCGCGATGGCCCCATCCTGATGTGCGGTGATTTCAATGATATTCCCCAATCTTACACCTATCGGACCCTGCGTGGCGACTTGCATGATGCTTTCCAGCGATCGGGTCGCGGCATCGGTGTTACCTACGCCGGACGCTTGCCCGGACTGCGCATCGATTACATCCTCAGCAGTTCCGATTTTCGGCCGCGTAGATGCTTTCGGGGCCCTCACGCCTTTTCTGACCACCATCCGGTCATCGCTCATATGGACAGGAAAACCAATTGATCCAGACAATGTGCGGGTTTACGTGTCGCGATTTGTATTTTTGCGGAAGCGGTATAATCGGATATTGCAAAGAATGAACATATAAATACAAAATCATCCACGATCCATGTCTAGCGAATTAACTCTGTACAACAGCTTATCCAGGGAGAAGGAAGTCTTTAAGCCGCTCAACGAGGGCAAAGTCGGTCTGTACGTTTGTGGTCCGACGGTCTACAGCGATGTCCACCTGGGGAACTGCCGTACCTTTGTGAGTTTTGACGTGATCTATCGCTACCTCATGCACCTGGGCTATCAGGTGCGTTACGTGCGGAATATCACCGATGTAGGTCACCTCGAAGGCGATCGGGATGATGATCAGGCCGAAGATAAGATATCCAAAAAGGCTCGCCTGGAAGCGCTGGAACCCATGGAGATCGCCCAAAAGTACGCCAATGGCTTCCACGAAATGATGCGTGTTTTCAATACACTGGAACCCAGCATCGAACCCCGGGCTACGGGGCATATTCCCGAGCAGATCGAAATGGTCCAGGCCATCATTGATAATGGATTTGGTTACGAAGTGAATGGTTCGGTGTATTTCGACACCCTGAAATTTGCGGAGGAAAAAGAGGTCTACGGAAACTTGTCGGGCCGTAAATTGGACGAGCTGCTTGCCGAATCCCGCGACAACCTGAAGAATCAGAGTGAAAAGCGTCATCCGGCCGACTTTGCGATCTGGATGAAGGCAGCACCGACCCACCTCATGCGCTGGCGGTCACCCTGGTCAGAGGGATTCCCGGGCTGGCACCTCGAGTGCTCCGCAATGAGCACCAAGTACCTCGGAGAGACCTTCGATATTCACGGGGGAGGGAATGACCTGAAGTTTCCACATCACGAAAATGAGATCGCACAGAACGTTGGCTCCTGCAATCATTCCGGAGCTCGCTACTGGCTGCACACCAATATGTTGCTCATGAACGGCAAAAAGATGTCGAAGAGCGATGGCAACTCCATCACACCGACCCAGCTGTTCACCGGCGACAGCGAGCACATCAGCAAAGGGTACAGCCCCATGGTGGTGAAGTTTTTCATGCTGCAGTCACACTATCGCAGTACGCTGGACCTTACCGATGAGGCTCTGGCCGCCGCCGAAAAAGGCTACCGCCGTCTCATGGAGGCCAATCAAACCCTCCAGGAAATGACCTTTACCGGAACCGAAGATGCCGGAGAGCTGGACCGCGAGCTCCACGCCGGGATCGACCGGGTATACGCCGAAATGGACGATGACTTCAATACCCCCAAAGCACTGGCCGCCCTCTTCGAATTGGTGACTAAGGTGAACAGCTTCAAGGGTGGTCAACTCACTATGGAAGGCCTGACCGAATCTACCTTTCGCCGCCTCCAGGAGACTTTCCGGGTGTTCATCGGAAACATCTTTGCCCTGCAAGACGAACTGGCCGGTGGCGACAGCAACGGCCAAACCGAAGTCCTGGATGGCGTAATGAGTATGGTACTCGAACTCCGTGCTCAGGCTCGCGCTAATAAGGATTGGGGTACTGCCGATAAGATCCGCGATACCCTTCAGGCCCTGAATATCGTCGTAAAAGACGGCAAGGATGGTTCCACCTGGAGCGTAGGGTAAACTTTTTGAGACCAGAGGAGCTGAAGCGCCCCGCAGAGGCTTGCATCACTCATAGTGGTCAATGTTGATTGTTCAGTGCTGGATGTTCAGGGAATCCGTTTCCGACTTCCGGTTTCCGGCTTCCCCAATTGTGTCTCTTCGCAAACTGGTATCGGGCGCGGGAATGAGCGAATCCCGCCGGAAAAGCGGCGCAATCGGCAGGCTGTCTTTAGGGCGGCGTAGCTCGGGGCGCTCCACGCGGGCCGGCCGGCCTGGATCCTTTACGGAAGCACGCGATTCGACCAACAGGATGGAATCGGCCAGGGTAACGGCTTGTTCCAGTAACTCTTCCCGGCAGCGCTTGGCGCGCACGGTTTTAAAATTTGTGATGCGACGATCCAGTTCCGCTTGCATCAATTGTTGTACTTCTTCCTGACTGTATTCCTGGTCGGAAAGGCAAGCGGAAAGTCCGATTACCAACAACCCGATCCAGAGTAGATTGAACCGCTTCATTTGCGTTGGTATTTTTTGCGTAAGCGGGCTTCTTCCGACCTGCGCACCTGTACCAGGGAATCGACCATCAGCGGCAATTCGGTTTTGTAGCGGAGGGAACAAAGGGAGTCCATTTCTTCGTTGAGGCCCTTGACGGCATCCACGTACAGGCTGTCGACCCGTTCGCGCTGACGCGACGTCAGGCGCAGGGGCGGTGGCTCTTCGCAAGCTACGAACAGGCCGCTGCCGATCAAAACCAGTAAACAGACAGTAAGGGTGCGCGTCATTGCTGATCGAGGTCGATTATCTTTTTACGCAATTCGAAGTTCTTACCGAGATATACCTTGCGGACCATCTCATCGGCCGCCAACTCTTCGGCCGTACCCGCCTTCAGGATGTTGCCTTCAAACATGAGGTAAGCCCGGTCGGTAATGCTCAGGGTCTCCTGCACATTGTGGTCAGTGATCAGGATGCCGATGTTCTTGGTTCGCAGCTTGGCGACGATGTATTGGATGTCTTCCACGGCAATGGGGTCGATCCCCGCAAAGGGCTCGTCGAGCAGGATGAACTTGGGGTCGGTTGCCAGGGCCCGGGCGATCTCTGTGCGGCGGCGTTCGCCTCCCGACAGGGTGTCACCGCGGCTTTTACGGACTTTTTCCAGGCTAAACTCACCAATCAATTGCTCCAGTCGATCGTGTTGTTCATTTTTGCTGTAGGGCATCATTTCCAACACGGCCTTGATATTATCCTCCACACTTAGCTTGCGGAATACCGAGGGCTCCTGTGGCAGGTAGCCAATACCGCGCTTGGCGCGTTTGTACATGGGCAGGTCAGTGATCTCATCCCCATCGAGAAAAACCCGGCCTTCGTTGGGCTTGATGAAGCCGACGACCATGTAGAAGGTGGTGGTTTTACCGGCTCCGTTGGGTCCCAGCAGGCCTACGATTTCTCCCTGATTGACCGAGAGGGACACCCCCTTGACTACCATGCGCTTGCCATAAACCTTTTGTAAATCTTCACTTCTCAGTTTCATCCTAGTCAATGTATTCAACAATGCGAAGAAATCGGAAGCCGGCCGAAATCTCAAACGTCAGGTTGCGGATCTGACGCTCCGGTATGGTAATCGACTGATTACTGTTCGGATTCGGGTTGATAACGTTCTCGATCCGTGGCTGGTTGTATTGGTTACTGAAATCCGGGTTCACCGTAAACTCCAGCATTACGCCCACCAAATCGTTGAGCGGGAATTCGATACCCCCACCCACGGTGGCACCGTAGGTAAAATTATTCACGAACGTCTCAACCGGGTAGATCCTTCCAAGAAATGGTGATTTTTCTATATCTTCTTCGGTTATGCCAAAATCCGTGCTAAGGTTATAATCACCGCGGATACCAAACAAATAATAGATCCGGGCATCACCGAAGCCTATGTCAAACTTCTGTTTGCCGCCTACAATTAAACTCGCATTTTGAAATTCAAAAGGAGTTATCAACTGTTGCCTATTTCCATCAAAAAAAAAGTTGGTGCGAATGGAGCTTCCTTTGACGTGGTATCCCGCTTGCGCAAAAATCGAGAAGTCGTTGCTTTCCGGCAAACTTTCGATAAAGGCAATGCCGTTATAGCGGAAAAGGGCATCGCGGTCGAAGCTATTACCCCATTGCTGGGTACCAATGGTAAGCCCTCCTTTAACCCCAAAAGCGAAGCCCTGCCCCTGCAGGGTCGTAGCGGCGGTCAGCGCAATACAGAAAAGCAGAATGATTCGTGACATAGAATGGTGACTATGGTTAGCGGAAACGCTAAAGATCGTTCTTTGGGCGGATTTCCCAAAATCAACGGACCCGCAGGCGCATACCTCGCTTGATGATGTCGCTTTCTTTCAGGTCGTTCCAGTCGCGCAGCTGCTTAATGCTCACCTTATAGTCTTTGGATAGCTTGGTCAGGGTATCGCCGATCACCACGGTGTGGAAGACCGCCGAGCCACCGGTATTATTCTGGCCGGGGCCGGGGGTAGCTGTTACCTCAAAATCTAATTCGTCCTTCTGTGGTGTTTCCGTTTCGGGCATAGGCCCGGGGCCGCCAAAGGGGTCATTGGGATACGGATTGGCCACGGGTTGGCTGTTCACTGTATCTTGTGCAGCCGTTGTTTGCTGTGGTTTCTGAGCCGAGGGCGGTACCGGGCTGTAGCGGTAATTGGCTGCAATATCGTTGACTCTGGTCGATTGGATATCGGGCGCGTCCTTCACTTTCCAGCCACGTAGTTTAAGGCCTTCGCCGGCTTTGGGTTGTTGGCCGCTGGTCAGGCGATTGCGCTCGTAGAGTTCTTCAAGATCTATCCCGTAGGCCTGGGCGATATCAAACATGGATTCACCCGGTTTTACTTCGTGCCATTTGTCGCGACCCCGGAAATTTTTCCGCTTGGGTTGCAGATATACGCGGGCACCGGCACGCATGAGCATTTCGGCATCCTCAATGTGTTCGTTATAGCGGATCACTGTTCGCACTGGCAGCCCTGCCCGATTGGCGATATCCTCGATGGATTCACCGCTTTTACTTACGAGGTAGCGCACGTCGTTGTTGACGAGAATGTCGACGGGTTTGACCACGGCGCGTTCCTCTTTAAGTTCTTCCAGCTCAAACTTCTGCCGGTTCCGTTCCCGCTTTGACATCCGGGCCATTAATTTGCGTGACGACAGTCGGTCGTACTGGTCCAGGTCCAGTTCTTCGATGAGGTTTATCAGGTCTTTATGGTAGCTGCGCGAGGTAGCATAGCCTGCTTTTTTGAGGCCTTTAGCCCAGCCTTTATAATCGTCGGGGTCGAGTTCGAATAATTCCTCGTAGCGACGATACGTTTGCAGGAAACTGCTGTGGGCAACGAAGCTTTCTTCGGGATTCGTGTAGGTGCGAAAGCAAGAGGGAATGAGCCGACCTTTGCTATCGCGGTCGTCATCTTTTTTATACGTACCCTCCCCTTGCCAGCGGGTTCCGCATTTAATACCAAAGTGATTATTTGATTCCAGGGCCAGGCTGGAGGTGCCGTAGCGCGACTCGAGAATGGCCTGGGCGAGTTTGATGCTGGCGGGGATGCCGGTGCGCTCCATTTCGCTTACTGCCAGCAGGGCATAATGCTCAATGTATTGCTCGCGCAGGTCGGTTTGGGCTCCCGCCCAGACGGAGCAGCAGAGTAATCCCAACAGGTAAAGGTTCCTACGTGCCATGTGTCCAGGAAATTATTTGCTAGCAAAACGTATATCACCTAAGGGAAGATACATGAAATGCCCGGTTTTAGGGAAAGATTAACGCCCGGATGACCGTTTTCGGGGTTTCCAGAAGGTATTTTGCAGAGAATCCATGGCAAACTCCCATAATCGCTCGTAGGGTATTATTTCGGTTACGTAGGCCTGGCGGGTTACATTCAGGGGCGTAGCGTCCAGCTTTTTGCGGAAGGGCGTTGCCTTGCGTATCGCTCCTGCCCGGTGAAAGTCGGCCACCGGGATCTTCAACAGCATTTTAATAAAATAATAACTGCGCAAGGTCGCGGGTTGGCGCAAGTACCGCTGGGCGTATTTTTCCAGTGCCTCCATCCGGTCGATCACCTCGTTGTACCGCTGGTACAACAGCAG
>JASBTH010000190.1 GCA_030148525.1 Saprospiraceae bacterium
ACCTATCATTCGCGGTCCATTGTCTGGGTGGAAAAAATGGAAGGTACAAAAGTAGCTTATGGATTTGCAGCGTCGTTTCGAGCAATTGGTTGGCACTTATTCGGGGAAAAAGCCTGGTTGGGCCGATATAGAACGGGCCTATTCCGGCAAGGGCCGCCACTACCACACCCTTGAGCATTTGGAAACTATGTTCCGGTGGGCCGATCAGATAACGGATCAACTGGACGACCGGGAAGTGATCGATTGGGCCATTTTCTATCACGACATCGTGTATAATGTCTTTCGCAAGGACAATGAGGAGCAGTCAGCGGCTTTCGCCAAAAAGGTCCTGGCGGATCTGGGCGTGGTACCGGATCGGGTAGAGCGGTGTGTGCGGCATATTCAAGCCACCCAACAGCACCAATGGTCGGATGACCATGACTGTAATTACCTGCTCGATATGGATCTGGGCATTCTTGGGTCAGAGCGAGAACGATACGAATTGTATACCCAGCAAATCAGAAAAGAATACCGCATCTTTCCGGACCTGCTATACAAGCCGGGCAGGAAGAAAGTGATCGATCATTTACTGGGACTTGATTCGATCTATAAGACTGAGTATTTCCGGGCTTTATTTGAAGGACAGGCCCGGAATAATTTAAAGTGGGAGTTATCGTTCTTGTAAGACCATTCCCCAATCCGTCTTTTTGCGAAAGCAAAAATCAAACCAGGTACATGATCCGAAAACTGCAATTGCTACTAAGCTTCACGTTAATTACCTCTTTCGCATCCGGCCAGTCACTTCCCCACGCAGCGCCCGGGGAACACGGTTTTTCCGCCAAGAAGCTTGATACTTTGCGCCAACACTTGGAGGAAAGTGGTTCCTCCTCCCTGATGATCGTGGTAGATGGGGAGGTTATTTTTGAATATGGCGAGGTTGACCGGCCACACGTGATCCACTCCATGCGAAAGGCGCTGCTGAATAGTATAATCGGCATTGCGGTGATTGAAGGAAAGATCGATACTAGCAGCACCCTGGCCGAGTTGGGCATCGACGATGTGCACCCCCTGACCGAAGCCGAAAAACAGGCCAGGGTAGCCGACGTACTGAAGTCGCGCTCGGGGGTGTATGTGCCGGCGGCAGCTACCAGTGAGGGTATGCTGCAGGGCAAACCCGAGCGGGGAAGTCACGCACCGGGGACCTATTACTACTACAACAATTGGGACTTTAATATAGCCGGGCATATTCTGGAAGAAGCCATGGATACATCCCTGTTTTCGGTATTTCACGAACGGATTGCCCAACCCCTGGGCATGCAGGACTTTACCGGCGAGTATACCGATATCGATGGTGAATCAGAGGAGGACACCATTCCGCATACCAGTGGGGTGTATCAATACGAACGCAGCAAGTCGAAATACCCGGCCTACCACTTTCGGATGTCGACCCGCGATCTGGCGCGCTACGGTCAACTCTACCTTAATAATGGCCGCTGGGGTGATGAGCAGTTTATCGATCCGAGTTGGATCGAGGCATCCACTCGTCCGTATTCCCTGTATAATCCTGGCTATGGCATTGCCTACGGTATGCTTTGGTACGTGCTGGTCCCTAACGAGAACCGGGCCACCAAATCCTTTTTCCATACCGGGGTAGGCATTCATATGCTGGGCGTTTATCCGGGGTCCAAACTGGTGCTGGTGCACCGGGTAGACACGGAGAAGAAGTATACCTTTAATCAGGGCGATTTCTACAAAATGATCGATCTGGTGTGGGGGGCGCAGGAGGGGTAATAAGGTCAGTATGGTACCCATTTCTTGCCGAAGAATCTGTATACTGGAGGTGCTATGGATCAACTTCTCACCGACATTCGTGCCTGTACCCTCTGCATGCCAAATTTACCGGCCGGCCCCAATCCGGTTCTGGCTGCACACCCAAAAAGTAAAATAGCGGTAGTCGGCCAGGCTCCCGGACGCATCGTCCACGAGACTGGCGTTCCCTGGGACGATAAAAGCGGTGAACGATTGCGGGATTGGCTGGGGGTGACCCCCGAACAATTCTACGATTCGGAATTACTGGCACTGATCCCCATGGGATTTTGCTTTCCCGGCACCGGTAAGTCGGGCGATCTCCCACCGCGCCCAGAATGTGCGCCCGCCTGGCACCAGCAGTTGTTTGATCAGATGAAGGAATTGGAGCTCATTTTACTCATTGGCTCCTACGCCCAGGGCTACTACCTCAAAAAGGAGAAAAAACGCACCCTCACCGAAACGGTACGCTCCTTCCGCGAGTATCTGCCCGAATACCTGGTACTGCCCCACCCTTCACCCCGCAACAACATCTGGCTCAAGAAAAACCCCTGGTTTGCTGAGGAACTGCTGCCGGAGTTGCGCCAGCGAGTGGCCATGGTGGTCGATCCGGAGGATCGACCGTAGATTTAGCGGAGTTGAGGCGGATCGACCGAACTCCAAGTGATTTGGGAAGAAGAGAATGGAATAGTGACCAGATCCCTCCGTCTGGTTGCATCGGTATGCCTTATTTCAGGCCCTGCAGCTTATGGCGTCGAGCGTCGAGCGCGGTTGACTGAAGAGACCCTAATGGACCTTTAGGGAAAGTAGGGGCTGACATCAAGCCAGGGGTTAAAATACACCCTCGGTTTGCATAAATACTGATCGTTTCTAATATGGGAAACTAATGGGCAATGATCGGTGCTCAGTGCTCAATGAAGCCATGATCACGAATACCACATTCAGAGAACTATTCACTACTTAACACTCCTTATCCGCTGAATCGAATCCCTTTCCCCAACTCCCCCGTTCTCCCTTTCTTCCGGACTACGGCGGGCGGCCCTCCTACGCCGAAGGCTACGGCGGGCGGGGAAGTTCTAGTCAGTGTTTTGACCTTATTTCTTGTAAAGGAAACTGCTCGATCCGGAGGATCGAGCACCAGTCAGCGAGCCCGTACGGGCGATCTTACTTAGAAGAACCCAATTGCAACTGAATCGACGGCCGCTCCAACCACACCAAGGTATCCGTATCACCCATAATGTTATCGATCAAACCGTATTCTTGGGCTTCCAGGGCATTCATAAACCGGTCGCGCCGAAAATCCTCCTCGATCTCCTGCCAGGTATGGCCTGTGTTGTTACCCACGATGGTGAAAAGCTGTTTCTCAATGCGTTCCTGCTCGTGATAGGCAATGCGCACATCCTCCGTATAGCCCTGCGAACCTCCGCCCGCCGGATGCATGTGGATAGTAGCGTGCGGCAGGGCGTAGCGATGGCCCTTTTCACCGGCCGATAGCAAAACCGTGCCCATACTGGCCGTCACCCCGATGGCCGTAGTGTGGACCGGGGCTTTGATCATACGCATGGTATCGTAAATGGCCAGACCGGCGTAGACCGCACCGCCGGGGCTATTGATGTATAATTGAATGGGTAATGATTGGCTTTGGCTGTCGAGGTACAGCATTTGTGCCACTACAAGGTTGGCGATCTGATCGTTGATGCCCGATCCCAGGAAAACGATGCGTTCTTTGAGCAGCAGACTGTAAATGTCGTAGGCCCGTTCGGCCCGGTCACTGGCGTCCACCACCATGGGAATGGTACTGTTTTCAATACGGAACATAAGTGTTGCGTTTTGGCATGGGAAGCCCAGGGCCCGTCGTTGGTGACACGACCAATGTTTATCCCATTGGGTTGATTAATAGAGTGTTATGTGAAAGTAGTATGTGTTAAACTGGAGGTAGGAACGTAAAGACGCGATGCTTCGCGTCTCCTGATAGACCTGACCGAAACAGCCTCAACCTGCTCTGCCCGCCGAAACGAAGTGAAGGCGAAAACCTCAACCTATCCCTACCCTCCGAACACTTGTTCGATCCTTCTTTGCAGTTGGCTTTCCTCCGGACAGTACATCATGTCGTGGTGCACCCGCCGAAGATCCCGCTTTAGTGAGCGCCGGCCGGAAAGCCGGATCAGTTGGTGCAGGCGCCGTTGGGTTTTTACTTGCTTTCGCAAAAAAGAGTCCTGCCCGAGCCGGTACTCGAAGAACCGCCGCTGGGGTGCGGGGAGCTGATCACGCAGGTAGCGATCAATACGTCGGGCGTTACTCCATAGCTTTGGCATGCTCTTCGGTTTTTTGGTGGGCGTATGCCCGCACTTTCTCCAGGCATTTGTATTTCTGAACGGTGGCGGAACGTACCGAGGAGTACCCAAACTGCCGGGTGATTTCCCCCAGGCTCCATTCGTGGTAGTAAAAGGCCTGCAGGATTTCCAGGCACTTTTGTCCGGCGCGTTCCAGGAGACGGACCAGACGGCGGTCACTCTTTGGCGGTGCGTAGAAATCGGCCGGAATGGCGAACTGGTCATCGTTGGCATCATCACCAGTCAAGGGTAGCTCAGAACCCTGCTTACGGAGCCACAGCCGCCGGGACACCTCACACAAATACGCCCGGGGATGATCCAGCCGGAAGGAGGCATCCCGCCGGCTTTTTTCGTACAGCACGATCAGTGCATCCTGGAAGATGTCCCGTGCATCCTCCCGCCGGGCGCCCAGACCCTTCAGTTTTTTGGCGACAGCCGGATAACTGGAACGATACAACTCCCGAAAGACCTGCTCCCGATTTTCCTGCAAACGATGGTAAATAGATGTTGTCATTTCGAGTGTTTCTACTATAAAGTGCCAAAAAATAGGATAAGTATCACCCAGGGGGCTAAGCTTTTTTTGATTCTTCTATCTTTAAATAACCGGATCATAGTGGTAGCGAACCCAAACCCGAATGACCTATGAAGACCTGGATTTCTTCTCTGATTATCGGCTGCCTTTCGCTACCCTTACTGGCACAAAATGCCCCGCTATTGCTTCTGACATAGAAAAGCAAACCCTCACCTTCGTTGAACGCGACTCTGCCCTGGAACTCGATTTTTACCAAAAGGAGGGCGATACCAAAACGCGCCCCTGCCTCCTTTTCCTGTTTGGTGGGGGGTTTGTGGAAGGCGCCGGGCACGAGATTGCCGGATCCCCCATTTACGACCATCAACCCGAGATCTGGCAGTTCATTAAAACGGCCGTTTTAGGCGACCAGCGCTATCAGATGGAAACATCGCTAGAAGTGCTGGAGGTGGCTGAAAATGACTGAGGAGCTCAGTTCAAAACGATCAGTCAACCCCCTAGTTCGTAGTTTTTCCTTCTTAAATTTCGTCCTTTTTAGGATAATAGTCTTTTTTCTAGCTTCTTTTCAGTCTGTCATCTCTGGTCGTTCTGTTTTCCGTATCTACACAAAAAGACTTATGCGCCTTTTCCCGCTTTTTATTTTGTTGATCTGCGCACTTACGTTGCGCGGACAATCGGTCGATACAACGAATATCGACCGCGAGCCCCTCCTGCAAAAGAGCAGTCTCATTGTCCTGCCCATTCTGTTTTATACGCCCGAAACTCGGCTGGGCGGGGGAGGAGCCATGCTGTACAATTTTCGGTTTCGGGGTGAATCGGAGGCGAGTCGCCCCTCACAGATCCAGGTGGGCCTGGCGTACACCCAGGAGAACCAGATCCTGGCTTATTTGCCATTCCAGATTTTCGCCGATGAGGAGCGCTGGTGGATTCAGGGCGAATTGGGTTTTTATCGCTACATCTATCGGTTTTACGGTATCGGCAACGAGGTGCCGGCCAGCAATGAAGAAATTTACCAGGCGACTTATCCGCGGGTTCGCCTTGACGTGATGCGCGAGCTCAAACCCGACTGGTACCTGGGGCTTCGTTACTGGTATGATAACTACCGCATCGATATGCGCGATCCGGAGGGATTGCTCACCCAGCAGCCCATTACCGGGGCAGGTGGTAATGTGGTCTCTGCCCTGGGGTTGGTGAGCATTTACGATACCCGCGACAACCTATTCTTTCCCCGGGCGGGCACCTTTGCTCAGTTTTCGTACCTGAGTAATCAGCCGGCTTTCGGCAGTGATTTGAGCTTTAATCGCTACGCACTGGATATTAGTCAGTATCTGCCTTTCGGCAAAAATGTCCTGGCCCTGAATGCTTACACTGATCTGTCGTTCGGGAATCCTCCCTTTCAGCAACTGGCTTTGATCGGTGGCTCCAAAAAAATGCGGGGTTTCTTCGAAGGCCGCTACCGAGACCAAAAACTGTGGATGTTGCAGGCGGAGTATCGTTTTCCGGTCTGGAATTGGTTGGGGGCCACTGTCTTCGGAGGCATCGGCAATGTATCGCCTACGGTCGATGAGTTGTTTGCCCAGCGGGTCCACCAAACGCTGGGGGCTGGCTTGCGAATTCGCCTCAGCCAGGAAGATCCAATCAATCTGCGCGTCGATGTCGGCTTCAACGAAGCGGGGGAATGGTTTCCGTATCTGACGGTGGGGGAAGCATTTTAGCGCATTAGCATTAATGACCTGGAGGCTGGAACCTCAGGCCCGGCAGGAGGGTTGTTTCCTAAAAGCCTTGAGTGATGCCCTTATATCTGTGCACTGTCCATCTATTGCCTGAACTCGACCGATTGCTACTGGAGCTACTCGATAACCTTTCGGCGGCCGACTGGAACCGGTATATTTTCCAAGAGCCGCAGGCCGGAAGATTTTAAGGACCAGATAGTCTTAAAAGGTGATATCGATTTGGCACAGTCCGCGGTGGGAATGGTTTCATTTATGGCTTGAAATGATTTATTCATCGATTGACTTTTGCCGAAAGGCGGATTGTTGCCAATGGCAACCAAAACCCCTACCTTTGCGTTCCCTGAAAATGAGGCAGATATATCATTGGACGCAATGCTTTAGCGTCTCCAGAGGGATCTGCCTGGCGTCTCCCGGGAACATGGAAATTCCACCTTGGGCATTGGTTGACATAAAAAGGTGAACTACAAACATGGCTACACCACGTTCAGTTGCATTTTATACACTTGGTTGCAAGCTCAACTATTCGGAGTCGAGCTCTATTGCTCGTCTGTTCGAAGATGCGGGCTACCTGGAGGTATCTTTTCAGGATGGTGCCGATATCTACGTGATCAACACCTGCTCGGTAACGGATTTTGCCGATCGCAAGTGCCGAAAGGTGGTGCGCCAGGCTTTAAAGCATCGACCAAATGCCTTCGTGGTTGTGATCGGTTGCTACGCCCAGTTGAAGCCGCAGGAGATTGCCGATATCCCAGGCGTGGACTTGGTTCTCGGCGCCGCCGAGAAATTCCGGCTGCTCGAATACATTGACGATCTCAGCAAAGCACCGGGCAAAGGCATGGTACGCGCCGGTGAAGTGCGGGAAGCAAATGAATTTGTCAACGCCTTTTCCTTTGGGGATCGCACTCGTTCCTTCCTGAAAGTCCAGGACGGCTGCAACTACAAATGCACCTTTTGTACCATTCCTCTCGCCCGCGGTGCCAGCCGCAGTGATACCGTAGAGAATGTGGTGGAGAATGCCCGCCGTATCGCCGATATGGGAGTACAGGAGATCGTGCTTACCGGGGTAAATATTGGCGACTTCGGCAACGGGACCGAAGTGATCGAAGGCGTACGTCCCAAAAAGGAAGCGCTCTTCATCGACCTGATCCGCGAACTGGATAAGGTTGAAAACGTATCGCGTTTCCGTATTTCCTCCATCGAGCCCAATCTCTGTACCGATGAGATCATTGAGTTCGTAGCTGCATCCGAACGCTTTGTGCCCCACCTGCACATGCCCCTCCAATCGGGCAACAACAAACAGCTGCGGGAAATGCGTCGGCGATACAACCGCGAACTCTACGCCAGCCGGGTCGCCCGAATCCGGGAGGTGATGCCGCACGCCTGTATCGGCGTCGATGTGATCGTCGGGTTTCCCGGCGAGACGGAAGGTGATTTCCTCGAAACCTACCGCTTCATCAACGAACTGGATGTATCCTACCTGCACGTGTTCACCTATTCGGAGCGGCCCAATACACCGGCCTATGAGCGTGCCGACCACGTGGATATGGGCGAGCGCAAGCGTCGCAATAAAATGCTCAACATCCTGAGTGATAAAAAGCGCCGCCACTTCTACGAGCAATTCCTGGGCGAAACCCGGCAGGTGCTTTTCGAAGAACATAAAACCAAGGGCCTGATGTCGGGCTACACCGATAATTACATCCGCATCGAGGCGCCATACGATCCGGCCCTGATCAATACACGCGGTCAGGTGGAGTTGCAACAGATCAACGATTCCGGTCACGTGGGAGCAGAGTTGGTGGAGGTGATGGTGTAGATTCCCGCCTTCACCGTGTTTCGGCGGGCGGAGCAGTTTGAGTATTCCGCCTTCACTGCGTTCTGGCGGGCGGAGCAGGTTGAGGGTTTCGCCATCACTTCGTTCTGGCAGATTGAGACTGAGATGCAGGATCAGGGTTTCCCCCCAATATTAAAGGTATTTACGATGTTAGCTTTATTACAATCAGTCGCTATCGCTGGTGTCCGACCTCCGATTTCCAATGGCTATTTACTCTGAAACAGCAGATGTAGATCTACTTCGAAACCTTCAAGTACAGCACTCTGTAGAGTGCCAGCCGCCGCTTTAGGAGCTTGCCCGACGAATATGCCGGCA
>JASBTH010000207.1 GCA_030148525.1 Saprospiraceae bacterium
TTGCCAGTCAGAATGCTGCCCTCACCCGGGAGGCCATGGCCGCTTTGTATACGCCGGTAAACGGGGGCTACCCTACCCTGGGCGAAGCCATTATGCGGGCCAAGAATAATTACTCGGGAAGCAATATCACCATCAACTCCCGGAAGTTCACCCTCATTGGCGACCCTGCCCAGCACCTGGCCATTCCCGATCTGACGCACAACGCCGTAACCACTATGGTGGATACCAACCAGGTTGCTGCTGGTCGCACTGATACCCTGCGCGCGTTGCAACGGGTTCAGATCAGTGGTGAGGTCCGCCTGAGCGACGGCAGCCTGGCCAATGACTACAATGGTATTGTATATCCCACCATCTTCGATAAAGAAGTTCAAACCACCACCCTGGGGCAGGACCCCGGCAGTTTCCCCTACGATTACGATGTACAGAAAAACGTGATTTTCCGGGGACGTGCACGAGTGACCCAGGGACAGTTCTCTTTTGAATTCGTAATCCCGAAGGATATCAACTACAACTTCGGCCGCGGTAAGATCAGCTATTACCTGGCACCGGACCAGGGGCAACAAGACGGTAGCGGCAGCTTTGAAGACATTGTGATCGGCGGAAATATCGAAGGCTCCATCGCCGATGACGAAGGCCCCGAGATTGATGTATTCATGAATACGGAGGATTTTGTCTTCGGGGGTATTACCGACCCCGACCCCACCCTGTTGGTACTGCTCGAAGATGATTTCGGGATCAACGTGGTGGGTAACAGCATTGGTCACGATCTGGAGGCTATCCTGGACGAGGATACCCAAAACAGTATTTTATTGAATGATTTCTTTGAAACGGAATTAGGTGATTTCACCCGGGGGCGGGTTCGCTTCCCATTGGAAGACCTGGAAGAAGGCCGGCATACTCTGCGCATTAAAGCCTGGGATGTGGCTAACAACTCTGCCGAAGGATACACGGAATTCGTGGTGTCGGAGTCCAGTGAGCTGGCACTGCGACACGTACTGAATTACCCGAATCCCTTTACCGACCGCACCTGCTTTCAGTTTGATCACAACTACGCCAATCAGGAATTGCGGGTATTGGTTCAGATCTTCACGGTCTCCGGCCGCCTGGTGAAAACCATTGAGCAACAGATGTTCAGCGACGGAGCTATCCGCCAGGATGACTGTATCGAGTGGGATGGCCTCGACGATTTTGGCAACCGATTGGCACGAGGTGTTTACTTGTACAAGGTTCGGGTACAAGCTTTAATTCCCGGTTCGGATGTAATTCAGGGAGAAAGTGACTTTGAAAAAATGGTCTTACTAAAATAAGGACCCCTGTTTTAGCGTATGGTAGGCGTAAAACCTTTTTTGGCAAGACTTTTGATTACTACTAACATAGCGGCTCAGCGGACATATTATGCGGAAAACAACAGACGCACGGTACGGCCAGCCTCTTTTTTGGCAGCAGCCAACCAAAAGTCGCTATATTTGCTACACACTATGTTAAATAAATGCGATCTCATGAAGAACGTACTTCTAAAAGCTGCCCTCATCCTGTTGGTTATCAGTGCGATAGCTATTGACGCACAGGCACAGTGCTACCAGGGAGAGGATGGGTCCTTCTACAACCTCGACGGAACCCCATGTACCAATACCGTCGTGACGGCGGTTCCATTTTTGCGCATTGTGTCCGATGCTCGTTCCGGAGCAATGGGTGATGTGGGTATCGGCCTGTCGGCTGATCCGAACGCCATGCATTTTAATGCCTCTAAGCTGGTTTTCGCGGAGGAAGACTTTGCGGTTTCAGCCACGTACACGCCCTGGTTGCGCGCACTCGGACTCAACGACGTCTACCTGGCGTACTTAACCTCTTATTACAAGCTGGATGACCTCCAGGCCCTGGGCTTCGGCCTGCGGTACTTTTCATTGGGTAGCATTCAGTTTACCGATCCCAATGGACAGCCCCTGAACACCGGTCGTCCGAACGAATTTGAGGTGGCCCTCGCCTATTCGCGGAAATTGTCGGAGAATTTCTCGGCAGCAGTTACCGGTAAATTTATCTACTCCAACCTGGCCGCCGGTCAGATCGTAGAGGGGGAAACCATCGAGCCGGGCATTGCCGGTGCGGCCGATGTGAGCTTCACCTACAAAACGGATATTGACCTCAATCAGGGCGATTCGGAGTTGACCTTAGGCATGGCAATCACCAATATTGGGTCTAAGATCACCTATACCAACTCTTTAAACCGGGATTTTATCCCCACGAACTTTGGTATTGGTGGTGCCTGGAAAATTGATTTCGACGAGTATAACAGCTTAACCCTGGCTACTGATATTAATAAATTATTGGTTCCTACTCCATGCCAGGGTATGGATTGTGACCAGGATGGTGATGGTCGTCCGGATTATAAAGACCAATCCCCCATCTCTGCCATCTTCTCCTCCTGGAGCGATGCTCCCGAGGGCTTTAGTGAAGAAATACAGGAGTTTGTGTACTCCGTGGGGCTGGAATACTGGTACGATCAGCAATTTGCCGTACGGGCGGGATACTATAACGAGCACGTACAAAAGGGTAACCGCAAATTCATGACCGTTGGCCTGGGTTTGAAGTACAACATCTTCGGATTGAACTTCAGCTACCTGATCCCGACGACCAATCAGCGGAACCCCCTGGATAATACCTTGCGATTCTCGCTCTTATTCGACTTTGGAGAGGTTGCACAGAACTAGACTCTCAGTCTATTTAAACAAAGAAAGGCCCCGTACGGGGCCTTTCTTTGTTTAAATAGCTGCGGACCGATAAGCCGGATTCTGTCACCGCACGTGGCGGGTCCTGTCATTTATCTGGCCCCGTCGTCACCAACGGGGTCTATCTGCCTACCCCTCCCGGCTTTCCGAAGAAAACAGCCCGAGCAAGGCCGACCGCCGAAGCGGACCAAGATATACGTGGCATTTCAACCCACAAGGTTTATCCCCACACTGTATTACTACAACGTGGCGTGCGCTCTTACCGCACGTTTTCACCCTTACCCCGACGGATCGGGGCGGTATCGCTTTCTGTGACACTTTCTGTCAGCCCGTATGAGCTGCCCATCCGTTAGATGGTGTGGTACTCTACGTTGTCCGGACTTTCCTCACGTACGGGCCGTAGCACCGCACGAGCGACAGGATGGCCCGCAGCTAGTATCTTCAACACCGGAGAAGCCAGTGAGGTTCCTCGATGAGCCCTGCAAGATACAACCGGCTTCCGATCCGCACAAGCGCCGATCTACCGACAATGAATTAGTTTTGCTCCGCAGTACTTCGTGCTGGGACTCCAAACCTTTTCGGAAGCGGTAGAAATGCTATTTTTGCAACGCAAGCACAACAAAAGCGTAGAATACTGCGGATGATGCGACGTCGCCTGATCGGTTCAGCCATAGTGGTTGCCCTGCTCGCTGGCTTGGGGTTCCTTTTTCGGTCGAGTGCCGGAGATCAGCCGTTGCCGTGTCAACAACACCTCCAAAAGAAGTTCCTGCAAGACCAGAAATGGGTGGAAAAACGCGTTTCCGATACCCTGCTGCCCGGTTACTTTTCTTCGGCCAAGGGATTGCGCTATTTGAATGAGACACAAGAGGCGGTGGAAAAGCTGGATGAATGGGACCGGCCCGGGGTTTCCCTTTTCCTCTACGAAGGAGATTCCCTGCTGATCTGGACCGGAGCCGGAACGATTTTGTCTGATATGCCGCCATTCAGGGGCTCTACCTGGGATGGAGCCTACCTTTGGCAAAGGTATACCCTCGACAATAACCTTACCTGGATCAGTCGTATTTCGGTAGTTCCATCAGCGCAATGCCCCGCCGATACTCTTACACTAACCGAGAAAGCCTCCGGGACATTTGGCCTACAGTTTCCTCCGTATCAAATTGACGGCAAACCATTACCTCCGCTGGCCTTCCTTAGCTATGGCTTAGCCTTATTAGTCGCTCTTTGCTGGTTGTACAGCTTCGTAACCTGGCGGGGGAAAAGGGGCTTTGTTTTGACCGGAGGGCTGACCTGGCTGCTGGGGCTATTTCTGTTGACCTACTCGGGGAATGTATTGATAGGTCAATCGAATACAGATCACTGGCTGTTACAACGCGTTTGGTCAACATCGCTGCTGGGACCGTCGGTGCTGGCGTGGTTGTGGCAATCCTTGTTATTGTTGCTGACCATGACCATCTATTTTCGTTTCGTCCGTTTAGCGACTACACCAAAAAACGCTTATTGGTCGGTGGGATTAGCGGGAGTACAACTGCTATCTATCGGTGGTTTCTTTCTGACCAACCTCCGCACCTTCCAGGTACTGGTGCTGACGAGTTCGGAATGGCTGCAATTCGATAATATTTTCAGGCTCAATAATTACACCATCGCCACGCTGGTGGGCATGGGGACCTGGTGGCTGGCCTTTTTTTTATTTGCTATCCGCAACACCCGGATCACCCGCTCCCTGGTACCCAGTCAGAACCGCCGGGTTATCCTGATGATAATTACCAGCCTGCTGCTTTTGCCACTGGCCATGTTGTTTGGCATGCAATTACCTAACCTGGTGATCGTGGCCCTGTTGTTTACTATTCTCCCGATGCTGGATTTTTATTTTGAGCGCGACCCGACTAATCTGACATGGCTCTTTATTTGGTTGATCCTGTTTGGCATGTTGAGTGCAGGCACCTTGTATCTATTTAATCTGGAGCGAGACCGGACTACTATGCTGGCTTACGCCAAAAAGCTGGCTCCCGCGGAAGATCCGGTTTTACAAAAACGCCTGGGCACTTATCGGGAGAAGGCTTTGCCTGGTTCCCGGTACGTACAACAAGTCTATTCGGATCCGTATGTCCAAAAATATTATCAACCCGATTTATCGGAGCGACCGACTTTCCCTGTCCCGGATTCGGCCTCGACCTCCGTTTGGGAACAAAAAGAACAGGAGCATGATCGGTTATGGATTTTTGAACCTTTCGATACCCTGAGCATATTCCGCCCGCTGCAGCCCATTACCTACTACCGCCCATACCAGGACTTGCTCGACATACCACCCTACCGGAGGCTGACCTTTTTGGACAGGTACGATTTCCTCGTCATTCGCGATCAAAAGGTTGTCGATCAGCAAGGCATGCCATCCCGGTCGTTGCTTTCTCAGATCAACCAGCTTGATCCCGGGGAAAGCCTATCGACCCTGGGCAACCAAAGGCTGACATTAGTCTATCGATACAATGAACAGCGATCGGTATTACTCGAACGCTCCCTGGGCATCTATTTAATAAAACCCCTTTCCCTCTTTGCTTTTCTCTTCCTGGTTATGCTGAGCCTGTGTATTCTTTTTGCCCTCGGAATGCCCTTACTCGGCATGACCCAGGGGTCGGTGGTCAACTTGTTTGGCTCTGCAAAATCATTGCGTACCAAAATCCAGTTGTCGGTCTTAGCCCTCATTATTTGCTCTTTCAGCGTAATTGCTATGCTGACTATCTTCTCGTTCCGACGATCTTCCACAAATGAACAGGAGACCAGGCTACTCCAACGAGTAGCTTCGATGAGAAACGGATTACAATCGGCCATAAAAAGCGATCCCGGCGTGCTGGCATCTTCGGAGACGCTGGATAGCCTGGCCCGGGAGTTACTGCAGCAATACCGCCTGGACTTAAATCTGTACAATCGCAAGGGAAGACGAATTGCCGGCTCCGGCACCCAGTTACCGGACGACCAGAATCGCCAGGCTATGATGGCTCCCGAAGCTTTTGAAAGTTTGCGCAGTGGCCTGGAAGAATACCGTCTCGTACTGGAACAATGGGGGCCCATTACCTTCAAGACGGTCTACGTTCCGCTGCAGGAACGCAGCACCTTGTATTTGGGTGTCCCCTATTATGCCCAAAACCAGGAGATGCAAGACGATTTATACGATTTCATGGGTACCCTTTTTAGTGTGTATGCTTTTACGTTGCTTATTGCTGCCGCCGTTACGCTCTACGTATCCAGGCTAATCACCATGCCACTCGACCGGATACGGGAGGGCCTCGGTAACCTGCGACTAGGCAGCAACGAACCCCTTACCTACGAAGGGAAGGACGAGATCGGCGACCTCGTACGGGAATACAACGAAGCCATTCACAAATTGGAAGAAAGCACCGAATTACTACGAAAATCAGAACGGGAAAGCGCCTGGCGGGAAATGGCCAAACAGGTGGCCCACGAAATTAAAAATCCCCTGACCCCCATGAAGCTGCGCATCCAGCATCTGATGAGAGCCTACCAGCAAGATCCGGAACGGGCCGCACCAATGATTAAAAAAGTATCCAATAGTTTAATTGAACAGATCGACACCCTGACGCGCATTGCCAACGAGTTCTCCCGCTTTGCCAAAATGCCGAAGCCCCAAAATGTCGACTTTGATCTGCAACGACTGCTGGAATCGGTTACCACCATCTTCGCCGAAGAAGATGCAGGACATGTACTCTTTACCAGCGACCTCCCGGCGGCCCCCGTTCACGCCGATCGCGATCACCTCACCCGGGTGTTCAACAACCTTATTAAAAATGGCCTGCAAGCCATCCCCGACGAACGGAAAGGCCTGATACAAGTAACCCTCACCCAGCGTGAACACTATTTCCTGGTCACCGTTACCGATAATGGTAAAGGAATTCCCGAAGACATACAGCACAAGGTTTTCAGCCCCAATTTCACTACCAAGTCCTCCGGAACCGGTCTGGGCCTGGCCATGTCCCGCCAAATGATCGAACAAGCCGGCGGGCGCATCTATTTTGAAACGAAACTGGGAATGGGGACAACATTTTATGTGGAATTACCTTGCCAGGTCTGAGGTCTGAGGTTTGAGGTAACCTGGCACCTCAACCTCACACCCCAAACCTCAAACCTCAAACCTGATATTATCTTTTATGGCAAAAACAGGCATCATTGGAGCCGGGGTAGCCGGATTAGCAGCTGCCATTCGCATGGCCGTTCAGGGGCACGAAGTCGACGTCTTCGAAGCCAATAGCTACCCCGGTGGGAAGCTATCTGAATTCGCTCTTGACGGGTATCGTTTCGATGCCGGGCCCAGTTTGTTCACCATGCCAGGGTACGTGGACGAACTCATCCGGTTGGCGGGCAGGAATCCGGCTGACTATTTTGAGTACGAACGGCTGCCCGTAGTTTGCCAATACTTTTGGGAAGATGGTACGGAACTAAGTGCCTTTAGCGACATCCGGCAATTTGCTGATGAAGTAGAAAGAAAGCTGGACATACCCGGTGAACGAGTGATGAAGATGCTGCGGAATAGTGAGCGCAAATACGACCTTACCGGCCGCATTTTCCTGGAAAAATCACTGCATAAAGCATCCACCTGGCTGAACCGAAAAGTTGCCCGGGCAATGCTGCAGCTTCCCTCTTTTGATCTCTTCACCACGATGAACCGGGTCCACGAGCGACAGTTGCAGCACCCCAAACTAGTTCAGTTATTCAACCGGTTTGCTACCTATAACGGATCCAATCCCTATAAAGCGCCGGGCCTGCTGACCATTATCCCCCACTTTGAGCATGCGCTGGGTGCGTATTACCCCAAAGGCGGTATGGTTGCCATAACCAATACCTTACATCAACTCGGTAAAGAACTTGGGGTCCGGTATCACTTCGATCAACCGGTCACTAAGATAGTCGTCGACAAGAAAAAGGCTACCGGACTGATCGTCGAGGGTAAAACACATGCCTTCGATACTGTTATTTGCAATATGGATGTCTTTTTTGCCTACCGCAAACTACTCGCCGACCAACCGCAACCCGAACGCACTCTGAAGCAAGAGAAATCGACCTCGGCCCTGATCTTTTACTGGGGCATTAAGCGCAACTTTCCACAACTGGATCTGCACAATATCTTTTTCAGCGATGATTACCGAACGGAGTTCAACCATCTGGCCGCAGGTACCGTTTACGAAGACCCTACGGTTTACGTAAATATAAGTAGTAAATACAGTCCCGAAGATGCGCCGCCGGGAGGCGAAAATTGGTTTACCATGGTCAACGTACCCTATGATGACGGACAGGACTGGGACGCCATCATACCGATTGTCCGGCGTCAAACCCTGGCAAAGCTTAGTCGCATATTGGGGACCGATCTTGAAGCCCTGATCGCCTGTGAGGATGTGCTGGAGCCCCGTACCATCGAATCAAAAACGCGCTCCCATCTGGGTGCCCTGTACGGTACCAGCTCGAATGACCGCATGGCGGCCTTTATGCGTCACCCTAACTTTAGCCGCTCCATTGATAATCTGTATTTTTGTGGCGGAAGCGTCCACCCGGGTGGTGGCATTCCACTCAGTTTACTATCGGCCCGCATCATTGATGAACTGATGCACGGTCGGTCGGTTTCATCCAATACACCAGTAACGTCCGCATGATCCGAATTAACCGAACGGGGAATACCTCCCTGTTCACCTTGCAACTTAAGCAACGCTCCTGGTCCGTACCGACGGAGTGGATTGGTATTGCCTTTCTTTCCATTATCTACCTGGTGGGAATTGTGGGGATTTTATGGCCCCTGTCCGACCAATTTATTTTACTGACACCGGTAAACCTATTGGTATCCTTGACAATAGTGTTGCTTTTTCATCCGGGATGGCAGCGCGCAACGGCCATCATCCTCTTTCTGAGTTATCTGGTGGGCTTTGGAGCCGAGTGGTTTGGTGTCCAGACCGGACTACTTTTTGGTGAGTATCGCTATGGCCCCGTCCTGGGTCCCCAATGGCAGGGAACGCCTTTTATGATCGGCATCAACTGGATGTTACTCGTTTATTGCAGCGGAATTACCGTAAATCACCTGATCCCCTCCCGTTCCTGGTGGATCCGTGGCATCCTGGCTGCCCTGCTCATGGTGGGTTTAGACCTCCTCATTGAACCCGTAGCCATGGAATTAGATTTCTGGCAATGGGCCGGTGGCCTGATCCCACTTCAGAATTATGTGGGCTGGTTTATAGTTGCCCTTCCGCTAACGCTAACCTTTGCCCGTTGGCACAGGGGCGTGCACAACAAAGTCGCAGTGGCGTTGTTCCTTTGGCAGTTTCTATTTTTTCTGATATTGTTTTTATGTTAGCTTTCGCAAAAAACTGATACCGGTATGCAGATTGCGCTCTATGTATTCATAACACTAGCCACTTTCGTGGGTATGGAATATGTGGCCTGGGCTGCTCATAAATACCTTATGCACGGCGCCCTCTGGATTTGGCATGAAGACCACCACAACCCCGCTCATAAGGAAGGTCGCTTCTTCGAAAAGAACGATCTGTTTTTTTTGGTTTTTGCCATCCCCAGTGCTACTTCCTACATCATCGGTCTCTCAACGCCCGGTATGTACTGGTTAACCTTTATCGGCATTGGTATCTCGATCTATGGGTTAGTGTATTTCCTGATCCACGATGTATATATCCACCGCCGCTTTAAATGGTTTAATCAGCTGGATAGCACTTACTCGCGGGCAATCCTGCGTGCCCACGGTTCCCACCACGCCAAAACCACCAAGGAAGATTGCGAATCATTTGGTCTGCTTTGGGTGGACTCCAAGTTCTTCAAAAAACGTCGTCATTCCAGGTCTGAGGTTTGAGGTTTGAGGTTAGGTTATAGGTTACCTCACACCCCAAACCTCAAACCTCAAACCTATAACCTGATTATTACTATTTTTGCGTAAGCATGATGAAGAATAAACTGGGTGATCGACTCTCCCGGACATTGGAAGTGCAACTACCCTATGCCGAGTCTCTGGATGAATACCTGGACACGGTCATACCCATTGTACGCCCGTGGGGAGAAGACCTGTACGAGTCAGAGTACTACGAAGATACTCCCTGGCTGGAGGTACGCGACGATGATTCATTCCACGAAACGGTACTGCATTTCTTCAATGAGGGCGGTGAATACCTGGTGTCAATTAACGGTAATGTAGATGGAGGTTCCTGGCGGTTTTTGGAGAAATCCAATAAACTCCTCATCGAAATTGGGGGACAGGCGGAGCTATACGAACTGGCCTTTCTGAATCGAAATTTCTTCATCATGGCTAAGCATGGCGACCAGCGTCGGCTGGGAGCCGCCAAATACTTTGTCATGATCAACGAGCGGGTTGGTCGCCGACTGGAGTGGCGTGAAGCCATGGAACTGCTCTTCAATACCTACCGCAGCAATAATAATATGTACATCATCCTCGCACTGCTCATCCTGCTGATCGTGGCAGTTGCGGTGATTTTGTCAACGCAGTAAAGGTTGTTCTCTTTTCCACTTTATTTTTGCCCTTGCATGCGTGGAGCGTGGTGCGTCGAGCGTCAACCGTCAACCGTGGAGCGTGGTGCGTCCACCGTCTTTCGTTTCTGTGAAGCGATAAGCACTACTCCGAAGATTACCAGAGCCGCTCCTGCCCATTGCCAGCCTCCCAGGCTTTCGCCCAAAAAGATACTGGCCAGGATGATGGTGGAAACAGGGCCCACACTTCCCAGGATAGCCGCGTTGGATGCCCCGATCAGGCGAATCCCTTCCGAAATCATAAAAACAGGTAAGACCGTGGCTATCAGGGCCATCAATACCGACAATCCGTAAACGGGCATGGGAAACTGCCACAGATCCCAGCGGTAAGCTATAAAATGATGGATGAGAATGGCCACGCAGGCTGCCGACATAGCCAGTGAGGTATACCGCCACGTTCCCAGTTTGGGCAACAGATGTCCACTCCCCACCAGATATATGGCATAGGTCAGGGCACATAACATGACCAATGCTGCTCCCAGAAGGAATTTAGGCTCGTCGGAAAGGTACACCCCTTCCGCAAAAGTAACCCCGATACCGATATAGGTAATAATCAAAGCCAGCCATTGAATGCGCTTTACGGGCTGTTTTAGCACCAACCCGGAGATCAGAACCACGAAAGTCGGATAGGCGAATAGCAGCAATCGCTCAATGCTCGCGGGAACGAATTGAAGTCCTAAAAAATCGAGCAGGCTGGCCAGGTAGTAGCCGGCAACCCCAAATACAACGATCTGAATTTTTTCGGTCCGGGATAAGGATTTGGTCCGCCGACGACGCGCCCGGTAAGCCACCACCAGAAAAATGGGCAGTGAAAACAGAAAGCGCAGGGTTAGCAAAGAGATAGGGTCCACCTCGAATTGATAGGCCAATTTTACGATGACCGCCTTCGAGGAAAAGAAGATAGCTCCCAGTACGACCAAGAAGGCCCCGAACCAGGGACGGCGATTCATCGACATACAATTGGGTGTTTTAACGAAACAGGTGAGTGGCTTTGAAAGCACACTCACCTGTCATCTTTTTCCAGTCTGAAAGAAGGGGTCTAGCCTTTTAGCGCCTTGACCATAGTAGCACCAATATCCGCGGGCGATTTTACCACGTGGATGCCACATTCTTCCATAATAGCCATTTTGGCGGCAGCCGTATCATCTTTGCCACCAATGATGGCACCGGCGTGTCCCATAGTACGACCTTCTGGTGCCGTTTGTCCGGCGATAAAACCAACGACTGGTTTTGTACCGTGTTCTTTTATGTAGTGGGCGGCTTCGGCTTCCATGCCACCACCGATTTCACCAATCATAACGATACCTTCGGTATCGGGGTCATTCATTAATAATTCAACGGCTTCTTTGGTGGTAGTCCCAACGATGGGGTCTCCACCGATACCGATACAGGTTGACTGGCCGAGTCCGGCCTTCGTAACCTGATCGACCGCCTCGTAGGTGAGGGTACCCGAACGGGAAACGATACCGATCTTACCCGGGTTATGAATAAAGCCCGGCATAATACCACATTTGGCTTCGTCAGGAGTAATCACTCCCGGGCAGTTAGGGCCCACCAACCGGCAATCGCGTGTAGAAATATAATCCTTCACCTTTACCATATCCTGGACCGGAATGCCCTCCGTAATGCAGATAATCACTTTGATACCGGCATCGGCGGCTTCCATGATGGCGTCGGCCGCGAAGGGAGGCGGAACGAAAATGACGGACGTATCGGCACCTGCTTTTTGAACCGCGTCGGCTACCGTGTTGAAAACCGGACGGTCGAGGTGCTCCTTTCCGCCCTTTCCGGGCGTAACTCCTCCAACCACATTGGTTCCGTATTCGATCATCTGGCTAGCGTGGAATGTACCTTCTTTCCCGGTGAAGCCTTGCACAATGATCTTGGAGTCTTTGTTGACAAGAACTGACATACTTGAGTTTATTTGTCTGTTAATTTGGTCTACTGGTCTTCTTCATCGACAATGATGAACACATCTTCGCCCGGCTTTTTCATGAAATACTTTTCGCGAGCGATTTTCTCCTTGTTCACCTCTAAATCGAGGCGTTCGCGTTCGGCTGCTTTAATCTGCTCGGAGTAGAGTATCTTTTCTTGCTCCAATTTTTTTACCGTCCGCTGCAGTTTGAACTGAGTTAGTACATCGTGTTTGTCGATAAAGATCATCCAGGCGAAGAACAGGGTTAGTACCAGGATGTATTTGTTGCGAAGAGGAGCGGGTACAGAACGGAGCAAGTCTTGGAGTGGATTATTCTTCACAGCACTCGGTTTTGCTCCCCAATTTACACCAAATCCTTCACAACTAAAATTCGCCAGGATATTAGTTTGTACCGCTTACGAAAAGGTTTGACGAATTCCCAACCTTTTCATGCGAGTATGTGCCCGACTCGAAGTGGTTTGCGAGTCGCAAACCACTTCGTTGTCGGTATAGCCGGAAGCAAAACCCTTCGTAGATATTGCCCCCGGTTTTCTTCGGATTACTTCAGGATGTCTTTACCCGGGAAAACAGCGGCTTCGGCCAACTCCTCCTCGATGCGAAGCAACTGATTGTACTTCGCGACACGGTCCGAACGAGACATGGATCCGGTTTTGATCTGGCCGGTATTCAGAGCTACCGCCAGGTCGGCAATGGTCGTATCCTCCGTTTCGCCCGAGCGATGACTGATCACTGAAGTGAAAGAAGCACGGGTTGCCATATCCACTGCCTCGATCGTTTCAGTCAGTGAGCCGATCTGGTTCACTTTAATGAGAATAGAGTTTGCACTTTTTTCCTCAATCCCTTTGGCCAGACGCTTGGTATTGGTCACAAACAGGTCGTCTCCCACCAATTGTACCTTATCACCAATGGCAGCAGTCAGATCCTGCCAGCCGGACCAGTCATCTTCATCCAGGCCATCTTCAATGGAGAAGATGGGGTACTTTTCGGTCCATTCCTTCCAGTAAGCAACCATATCGGAGGAGGTCAGCTTATCACCGGTCGACTTGTGGAAGTGGTACACTTTCTCATCCGACAGATAGAACTCGGAGGAGGCTGCGTCCATGGCGATCATAATCTGTTCGCCGGGCTTATAGCCAGCCTTTTCGATAGCTGTCAGAACCGTTTCAATGGCTTCCTGATTAGATTTGATGTTTGGCGCAAATCCACCCTCATCCCCTACGTTTGTACTGTAGCCATTGTCCTTCAACACCTTTTTCAGGTTGTGGAAGATCTCAGCCCCCATACGAATCGCTTCCGAGAAGGAAGGAGCACCAACGGGCATAATCATAAACTCTTGAAAATCGATGGAGTTATCAGCGTGGGAACCTCCGTTCAGGATGTTCATCATCGGTACGGGAAGGGTATTGGCTTTAACACCACCCAGGTACCGGTAAAGGGGTTGGGCAGTAGCTTCGGCAGCTGCTTTAGCGGCAGCCAGGGAGACACCCAGAATGGCGTTGGCCCCCAAATTAGATTTATTGTCCGTGCCGTCGAGTTTCAAAAGCAGATTATCAATGTAGACTTGTTCGAAAACATCCAGTCCGAGCAACTCCTCCGCAATGGTATTATTGACATTGTCAACGGCTTTCAATACGCTTTTACCCAAATACATCTTGGGGTCGCCGTCGCGTAATTCCACGGCTTCGTATTTTCCGGTTGAGGCTCCACTGGGAACAGCGGCACGCCCCATGTATCCGCTTTCAGTCAACACGTCAACCTCTATGGTCGGGTTTCCCCGGGAATCCAGGATTTGGCGGGCAGTTACATCGATAATCAAACTCATAATCGATAGGGATTTAAGAATTAGGTAGTATAGGTTCTTCGAATGTATGGGTGTGACCTTGCGGACACACCTCATCGCTCCAAACTACGAAGGCCGTTTATAGCCAGGTGGTTTGAGCGATTAATTCTCCATTAATTTTACGAAATCCTGGAACAGGTAGCGCGAATCGTGTGGTCCGGGACTAGCTTCCGGGTGGTATTGCACGGAAAAGGCGGGCTTATCCTTTAAGCGAATGCCTTCGATGGTATCGTCGTTCAGGTTGATGTGCGTAATCTCTACCTTGTCCATATTGTCCCGGATAGCTTCCGGGCTTACGCCAAAACCGTGGTTTTGACTGGTGATCTCGCAGTGGCCATTTACCAGGTTCTTCACCGGGTGATTGATGCCACGGTGACCATTGTGCATTTTATAGGTAGGAATATCTACTGCCCGGGCCAGCAACTGGTGGCCAAGACAAATACCAAAGAGGGGTTTGTCTTCCCGAAGGATCTTCTTAGCCAGATCTACCGCATAATCCATTGCACCGGGATCACCAGGGCCATTTGACAGAAAGTATCCATCGGGATTAAAGGCTTTCAGCTCTTCTAACTCAGTGTGGGCCGGGAACACTTTTACGTAAATATCGCGATCGCGCATGCATTCGAGGATGTACTGCTTGATCCCGTAGTCAAGTGCCGCCACCCGGAAATCCGCATCTTCGTGGCCAAAGGTGTAGGCCTCCTTGGTACTCACCTGGGAAGCCAGCTCCAAGCCATCCATTGAGGGCGTAGCGGCTAGTCGCTCCTTAAGTTTTTTAATATCCGTAGTCTCCGAGGAAATGATGGCATTCATAGCTCCCTTATTACGGATATGGCGAACGATAGCCCGGGTATCGACATCGGAAATCCCGACCATTTGTTCCCCCTCAAAATACTCCTGTATGGAGTGATCCGCCAATTGGCGGGAATAGGGAACTGTGAAGTTTTTGCAAACCAGGCCGGCAATCTTTATGGAATTAGATTCGGACTCGCTGTTTTTTGCTCCGTAATTACCGATGTGGGCGTTGGTCATGACCATGATTTGCCCGTAGTAGGAAGGATCCGTAAAGATCTCCTGATAACCGGTCATTCCCGTATTAAAACAGATCTCGCCGGTAGTTGTGCCAATCTTGCCGGCTGCCTGGCCATGAAAGACCGTGCCATCCTCCAGAAGGAGCACGGCGGGTGTCTGGTTTACATCACTCATATTTAGAAGTGCTTATGTTGGGTCTGAATAAATTGGTGCAAATATAGGACAATCTGTTAAAAATGATCTCGTTTTCAGCAGGAAACCGTCTTCGCCCGGAAACAAAAAATCCCGAAGCCTGATCTAGGCTTCGGGATCGTTGATCGAAAAGAATAAAGGCTTAAAAAAGCTTCACGCCTTGTGCTATTCTTCTTCGTCTGATTTTGGTGTCTGCTTCTTCGTCTGCGTTGCAGCCGTTTCAGCACCCGTAGAGCTACCACCGCGGCCACCGCGACGACGACGGCGACTGCGTCCGCCACCCGTACCAGTGCTTTTGCCACCTTCGTATACTTCGTTAAAGTCTACAAATTCGATCATCGCCATTTCAGCTCCGTCACTTTTACGGAACCCCGTACGAATGACGCGCGTGTATCCACCAGGACGTTCCGCTACAGCATCAGCAACAGGACCAAACAGTTCGGTCACCGCTTCTTTATTATGCAAGTAGGTGAACACAACCCGGCGAGAATGGGTCGTATTGGTCTTGGCTTTGGTTACCAGCGGTTCAATATACTGGCGCAGTGCTTTTGCCTTTGCCAAGGTCGTATTAATCCGCTTGTGCTCGATCAGCGCTGAAGCCATGTTCCGCATCAATGCTTTGCGGTGGGCTGATTTACGCTTGAGGTGGTTAAATTTTTTACCGTGTCTCATGACAACAGAAGTTCATCGCAACACCTTCTACCGACTGCCCCGTACGGGGTAGAAACAACTGGCGTGTTCAGTCGCAGTTAGTTATTGCCAGGTTTATGAATGGAGCCAGCATGGCCAGTGATGCCGGCTCAAATGGGAAGTTCCCGCAGGAACTTCTATTCTTCGTCAAGTTTGTATTTCGATAGATCCATACCGAAGGTCAGTCCCTTGTCTTGCAGGAGCTCTTCGATCTCGACCAGAGACTTCTTACCGAAGTTCCGGAACTTGAGGAGCTCGTGTGTATCGTATTGTACGAGTTCTGCCAGGGTATTGATCTTAGCGGCCTTCAGGCAGTTATATGCACGAACCGATAAGTCGAGGTCCTCCAGGGAGGTCTTGAGCAACTTCCGCATGTGCAGGATGTGCTCATCGACAATATTATCTTCCCGGCTGGAGGCATCATCAAAAGTGATGTTCTCATCGGTGATCAGCATCAGGTGCTGGATCATAATGCGGGAAGCTTCTTTAATAGCTTCCTCGGGGTGGATAGTACCATCGGTTTTCACTTCGATGGTCAGTTTTTCATAGTCGGTTCGTTGTCCAACCCGGGTATTCTCGATGTGGTAGGCCACATTCTTAATCGGTGTATAGATGGCATCCACCGGAATCACTCCAATGGGTGCATCTTTAGGCAGGTTTTCGTCGGCGGGGACGTAACCACGACCTTTAGAGACAGTAAGCTCCACCTCCAGGTTTACGAAAGGCTCCATGGTGCAAAGCAGCAGATCGGGATTCATCACCTTGAAGGTATTGGTGTGGGCTTCGATGTCGCCGGCACGGAACTCTTCCTTACCACTAATGGTCAGGTAGACCTTTTCATTGGTGACTTCCTCGTCGCTGATTACCTGCTTAAGGCGAACCTGCTTAAGGTTGAGGATGATTTCTACTACGTCTTCCACTACCCCGCGGATGGTACCGAACTCGTGTTCAACACCAGCAATCCGAACGGCAGAAATAGCATGGCCTTCCAAAGAAGAAAGCAATACCCGGCGCAATGAGTTACCAACCGTCTGACCAAAACCTGGTTCCAGTGGTTTGAATTCAAAAAGCCCTTCGAAGTCGTTGGCTTTTTGCATTACGATCTTATCGGGCTTTTGGAAATTTAAAATGCTCATATAGTTGCAATAAGACTTTTAAGAAAAACAGCGTCGACCAAAACAGTCGGTCAGATACAAAACAAGGTTTTGGCTGCCACTGACGTAGCTGCCAAAACCGAATGAATAACGCGCGTGCTAATTATTTCGAGTACAACTCGACAATCAGCTGCTCGTTGATGCGTTCCGGAATCGCATCGCGCTCCGGCATCTCGAGGAAAACGCCTTCTTTCTTGTCTGCGTTAAACTCGAGCCATTGGTATTTACGGACATCGGATTTGCTGCCGATGCTATCATTGATTACTTCAAGTCCCTTTGATTTGCCGCGAACTCCGACAACATCACCAGCACGCAGCTGGCAGGAAGGGATGTTCGTAACAATTCCGTTCACTGTAATGTGACGGTGGGTTACCAACTGACGTGCAGCACGGCGTGTAGGTGCGATACCCATGCGGAACACCACGTTGTCCAAACGCGCTTCCAGCATCTGCAACAGAATTTCACCCGTTACGCCCGATTTCCGGTTGGCTGCTTCGAACAGGTTGCGGAACTGACGCTCCAGTACACCGTAGGTATACTTCGCTTTTTGCTTTTCCTGCAACTGCAACGCATAATCCGACTTCTGGCGACGACGACGGGTATTACCGTGTTGTCCCGGAGGATATTTGCGCTTTTCGAATGCTTTATCGTATCCGTAGATCGATTCTCCGAACGATCTCGATTTTTTTGTCTTTGGACCTGTATATCTCGCCATTACTTACCTTTGTTTTCTGATGATTATACGCGGCGGCGCTTAGGTGGACGGCAGCCGTTGTGCGGAATCGGGGTCACGTCTTTGATCTTCGTGATCTTGATGCCGGAAGAATCCAGGGCGCGAATAGCTGCCTCCCGACCGGAACCAAGACCTTTAACGAATACCTCGGCAGTGCGCATACCCGCATCGAATGCAACTTTGGCGGCATCACCGGCAGCTACCTGAGCTGCGTAAGGCGTGTTCTTTTTTGACCCACGGAAACCAGCTTTACCAGCCGAACCCCAGGAAATAACCATTCCCTGCTTATTGGTCAGGGTCACAATGATATTATTGAAGGTGGCCTGTACGTAAGCATATCCCTCAGGATCCACCTTGACATTTCTTTTTTTGACTTTTTTTCCCTTAGCCATACTACTTTTATTGACGTATGAAGTTTAACGGAATAATTATCGGCAACAGCCTTACTTATTTCGTGGCCTTCTTCTTGTTCGCAACTGTTTTCTTTCTACCCTTACGAGTCCGAGCATTGGTCTGAGTGCGCTGTCCTCGCAGAGGTAATCCTTTACGATGGCGAACACCCCGGTAACAACCGATGTCCATTAATCGCTTGATATTCGTTTGTACCTCGGTCCGCAATTCACCTTCTACGGTGAAATCATCGTTCAGGATGTTGGATATCTGGCGAATGTTATCATCCGTCCAATCCTGGACTTTAGTACTTTCATCGATCTGGGCTTTCGCCAAAATCTTTTGTGCGCGGGAGGGTCCGATGCCGTAAATATAGGTCAGGCTAACGACGCCACGCTTATTTCTAGGTAAATCTACACCTGCTATACGAGCCATAGAAAATGCTAATTTTTTTAGTTATAGACCGTTCTGCGATCTTAGCCCTGACGCTGTTTCAGCTTCGGGTTCTTTTTGTTAATGATGTAAATTTTTCCTTTGCGACGAACGATCTTGCAATCAACAGAACGCTTCTTCACGGATGCTCTGACTTTCATTGTGTTTCCGTTTGCGGGACGGGCCATCCAACCAGGTGGAGCGGGCTACTCGTACCCAAATTCAACAAAATATGAACCGGCATCCTCTCGGTGCCGGCGAAACATCCCGATGGGATGCGCAAATGCTATTTGTAACGATACGTGATTCGACCCCGCGACAAATCGTAGGGTGACATCTCAACAGCTACCTTGTCACCAGGCAGAATCCGAATGTAATTCATCCGCATTTTACCGGAAATAGTAGCAACGATTTCGTGATCATTTTCCAGACGCACCCGGAACATCGCATTCGACAATGCTTCCTCAATGATACCGTCCTGTTTGATCAGATTTTTCTTCGACATAACTCAATTTTCGGAGTGCAAAGATAGATAAAATAATAGACAAATGCCTAAATAAGAACGGAAAAACTATTGTCCGCCTAGGCATTTACTGTTTTTAAGGCCACCTCCTGTACATTCGGGTTTTGCTGGATAGCTGCTTCGATCAGGCTGTGATCCGACAAAATATCGGCCTTATCTTTCTGTACAGCCACGGTGTGTTCGTAGTGAGCTGATGGTTTCAGGTCTTTCGAACGAACCGTCCATCCGTCCCTGGATGTCCGGACCTCTTTGCGTCCCAGGTTGACCATAGGCTCAATCGCGATGGTCAGGCCCTCCTTGAGCAAGGTGCCACGTCCTCGCTTTCCAAAATTTGGCACCTGAGGGTCCTCGTGCAGTTCCCGACCAATGCCGTGGCCTACCAGATCGCGCACTACTCCGTAACCATGCTCTCGTTCTACGTAGTGCTGAATTGCGTGGCCGATATCTCCCAATCGATTACCGGCTACGGCCTGCTCAATTCCGAGGTATAAGGAAGTGTTAGTGACCCGGCACAGCTCCATTACCTCTTCGGAGACCTCTCCCAGGGGAAAAGTAAAGGCACTATCCCCAAAAAAACCATTCATAAACACACCACAATCAACCGACACGATATCACCGCCCTCAAAGACCTGATCGGCCGTTGGGATGCCGTGGACTACGTGCTCATTCACCGACACGCAAAGGGTTGCCGGAAAGCCATACAGGCCTTTGAAACCCGGTTTGGCACCGTGATCGAGAATTACTTTTTCGGCAGCTTCGTCAATCTCTTTACCAGAGATTCCGGGACGGATTAATCGTCCTACTTCTGCCAGAGCTTCGCAAACCAACAAACAGCTTTGCCGGATGTACTCAATCTCTTCTTCCGTCTTATAATAAATCATAGAGTGCCTCTTTTTGTCCTATCCAACAACCAGTTTAACCCCCTGATTGTTTGTGCTCCTTTACACGCAATATGAGACCTCAGCAACCAATGTGCTGACGTCTCATATGTGCGTATGCCCTTGCGGGCGTATCAATCCCGGACCGGAAATAACTTTCGGCCGGTCGTATTTCAGTATTACATATTGGCGCCAATACCCTGCACGCGGCTACGTCCCTGCAGACGGCCCGATTTCACCAACCCGTCGTAACGACGCATCAGCAAGTGGCTTTCAATCTGCTGCAATGTATCCAGTACTACAGCTACCAGGATCAACAGTGACGTTCCACCGAAGAACATGGCAAACACGCGATTCACACCAAAAGCCACCGCGAATGCGGGCAAAATGGCGATAAACCCGAGGAAAACGGAACCCGGCAAGGTAATCCGGCTGGTAACGGCATCGATAAAGTCGGCCGTTGGCTTACCGGGCTTAACACCGGGGATAAAAGCGTTCTGACGCTTCAGGTAATCAGCGTAGTTCTGAGGGTTGACCAACAGAGCTGTGTATACGTAGGTAAAAATAACTACCAACAAAAAGTAGATAGCATTGTACGGAGCCGTAAACGGATCGTTCAGAGCCCGTAAAATAGGACTGGCAGCAACAGCGCCATCCTGAGTTACAAACTGTGCTGCGGTAGCTGGCAGGAACATCAAAGCCTGTGCAAAGATGATCGGCATTACTCCGGAGGCGTTAACCTTCAGCGGAATGTAATCGCGAACACCAGCCTGTGGCAGGCTGCTGCTGCCGCGTCCTACCATCCGCTTGGCGAATTGTATAGGAATGCGACGAACACCTTGTACAATCAGCACCGTTGCCATGACAATGGCAAACAGCATCGCCATCTCCAGTACGAATACCAGCAGGCGACCGTTACCGATCTGTGACTGGAATTCGAAGGCCAGAGCCTGGGGTAGCGTAGCGATGATACCAACCGTAATCAACAAAGACACACCGTTTCCAATTCCGCGGTCGGTAATCCGCTCACCTAACCACATGGCGAAAACAGTTCCCGCCGAAAGGATGATGATATTGGAAAACCAGAAAATTCCCTGTGGAATGGATGGATCAACGGCACCCATAGAGTTTACGTAAGTGAGGTAACCACCACCCTGGACTAGTGTAATAGCCACGGTCAGCAAGCGGGTAATCTGTCCGATCTTTTTACGACCCGACTCACCCTCTTTCTGTTGGAGGCGCTGGAAGTACGGTACCGCAAAACCCAATAGCTGGATAATAATTGAAGCTGTAATGTAGGGCATGATACCCAGTGCAAAAACAGCCGCATTCGAGAAGGCACCACCAGTAAATGCATTGATCAAACTGAGCAGGTCATTTGAACTGTTGGCGGCTTGCTCCTTCAGCACAGATGGAATAACGCCAGGAAGTACCACATAGCTACCGAAGCGGTAGACTAGCAGGATACTCAGAGTAAAAATGATCCGATTTCGCAGTTCTTTAATACTCCAAATGTTCTGCAACGTAGTGATGAACTTCTTCATGGTTCGAGTTTATACGAGATTAACACTTCCGCCTGCTTTCTCTACAGCCTCCTTGGCACTGGCAGAAACGGCATTAACAGTCAGATCGACTTTGGTGGTCAGTTCACCACGCCCCAGAACTTTTACCGTTTGGTTTCGGCGAATCAAACCGTGTTCGCGGAGGGCCTCCAGGTCAATCTTATTCAGTTTGAATTTGTCAGCAATCGCTTGAATCTGTTCCAGGTTAAGTGGAACGTGCTTCGTGCGATTGGGGTTTTTGAAGCCTACTTTAGGCAAACGCATCTGCAGGGGCATCTGGCCACCTTCAAAGTTGCGCTTGGTCTTATAGCCTGAGCGTGATTTTGCTCCTTTGTGTCCACGCGTTGACGTACCTCCGTAACCAGATCCCTGGCCACGCGCGATGCGCTTCTTACCTTTTGTGGAGCCCGCAGCAGGCTTGAGGTTATGCAATTTCATGATCGCAATTTTTTTAAAATGCTGGAACGATAAAGATACTATAATCCCGCTACGATTCGGGAAAGCACCTCTGTTTTTAACAAAGCTTACGCTTTCTCTACTTGTACCAGGTGACTCACCTTATTGAGCATTCCCTGGATTTGAGGAGTTACCTCCTTCACAACCGATTGGTTGGGTTTGCTCAGGCCCAAAGCTTTAAGGGTATCCTTTTGCTTTTGGGGCCGGTCGATGATGCTTTTCACCTGCGTAATTTTCACCTTGGCCATCGTGTATCGTTTGTATGTAGCCGGGGATCGAAATTGATCCCTTGATTAGCCGTTAAACAATTTTTCTACAGAGATATTACGGGTTTTGGCAACAGCCGCAGGATCGCGCAACATCGACAACGCTTTAATGGTTGCTTTAACCACGTTGTGGGGGTTGGGTGATCCCTGAGATTTTGCCAGTACGTTATGTACCCCTGCACTTTCCAGTACGGCGCGCATCGCACCTCCGGCAATTACCCCCGTACCATCACTGGCCGGTTTGATCAGGACTTTACCAGCTTTGTATTTACCCTTGATCTCGTGGGGAATAGTCCCTTTATAGATCGGTACCTGGATCAGGTTTTTCTTGGCGTCATCCACTGCTTTGGAGATCGCTTCGGATACGTCGCGAGCCTTACCCAGACCATGACCAACGGTTCCGTTACCGTCGCCCACAACCACGATAGCCGCGAAGCTGAATGTACGACCACCCTTGGTTACCTTAGCAACCCGGTTAAGCTGTACCAGCTTTTCCTTCAGTTCCGTTTCGGTTGGTTTAACTCGATTGGAGTTTCTCTTAGCCATTATACTATCGGGTTATGATTTAAAAATTGAGACCACCTTCGCGGGCTCCTTCGGCGAAGGACTTCACACGGCCATGATACAAATAGCCACCCCGATCGAAAACGATCGCTTCAATATTTGCTGCTTTGGCACGCTCGGCCAGCAGTTTCCCAGCCTCTTTCGACTGATCCGACTTGTTACCGTCAGTGGTGACATCGGCCTCCAGAGAGGAAGCGGATGCCAGGGTCTGTCCGGAAATATCATCGATCAGCTGGCCGTAGATATATTTGTTGCTACGGTAGATATTCAGGCGCGGCTTATCGGCCGTACCCCTGATCTTTTGCCGCACGCGGGAATGAATTTTTTTCCGGCGTCTTGCTTTTGAAAATTGCATGATGCTTCAATTTTTGGTCTTAGTGAAGGCAATTATTTCATCCTTCCCAAAACCCTTTAAGGTATAGCAATACCTGCCCGAGTACTTACCCCGTTCAATGCCGGAGCAGTTTAAAAGGGCAGCAATCAATTACTTAGCAGCAGATTTACCCTCTTTGCGGCGGATTTGTTCGCCGACAAAACGGATACCCTTGCCTTTGTATGGCTCTGGTGCGCGCAGCGAACGGATCTTCGCCGCAATCTGTCCGATAAGTTGCTTATCGTTGGATTCCAACCGCACCACTGGTGGCTTACCCTTTTCAGTCTTAGTTTCTACTTTCACCTCATCGGGCAGCATAAAAAAGATCGGGTGAGAATATCCAATGGTTAATTCGAGCATCTGACCGGTATTAGCGGCGCGAAAACCTACACCAACCAGTTCCAGTTCTTTGACGTATCCTTCGGAAACGCCGTCCACCAGATTTTGGAGCAAAGAGCGATACAAACCGTGCATTGCGCGGTGGCGCTTTTGTTCCGTTGGGCGATCGATGACAATTTCACCATCTTCCGTTTTGATGATCAGATCCGGATCGACCTGCTGACTGAGTTCTCCTTTCGGTCCTTTCACCGTCACGAGGTTGCCTTTGCTGACATTTATGTCCACTCCTTTAGGCAATGTGATCGGAGCTTTTCCTATCCTAGACATTATTCTGCGTTTTGGAGATGGTTAACAATTAGTATACGTAACACAGTAATTCACCACCGATGTGCTCGGAACGAGCTTGCTTATCGGTCATAAGTCCCCGTGACGTGGAAATGATGGCAACCCCCAGGCCATTGATAATACGCGGGAGTTCATCAGCTTTAGCGTACTTGCGCAGACCAGGACGGCTGATACGGCCCAGTTCACGAATAACCGGAGTCTTGGTGCCGGTTATGTACTTCAATGCGATCTTGATAACACCTTGTCCTCCTTTTCCAGCTTCGTCATCGAATTTGTATTTCAGGATAAAGCCCTGATCGTACAAAATCTCCGTGATCGATTTTTTTAGCTTGGAGGCAGGAATTTCGACAACTCGATGCCCTGCTTGCTGCGCGTTGCGTACACGCGTCAGGTAATCTGCTATAGGATCATTAACTGCCATTATACAATGGGTTGCGTCGGCCGGTTTTCCAGTAGCTTACGTGGTATCCGGAACCTGACCAACGGTTTATTAAAATATGCTTACCAACTTGATTTGGTGACCCCCGGAATCTTGCCCTCTAAGGCCATTTCGCGGAATTTCACCCGGCAAATGCCGAACTGACGCATGTACCCTTTGGGGCGTCCGGTCAGTTTACAGCGATTGTGCAGGCGAATCGGATTGGAGTTGCGAGGTAGTTTGTCCAGTTCCTCCCAGCGCCCTTCCTCCTTGAGCTGCTTGCGCAGTTCAGCGTATTTGGCCACCATGCGTTCGCGTTTCTTTTCGCGAGCAATGACTGATTTCTTTGCCATGGTATCTGTTATTTATTCTGATTTTTAAATGGTAGGCCCAGTCCTTTCAGGAGGGCCAGCGCTTCGGCATCCGTGTTAGCGGTTGTCACGAAGGTTACATCCATACCGGTAATACGGCTTACCTTATCCAGATCGATTTCCGGAAAGATGATATGTTCCGTAATACCCATAGAGTAATTACCGCGGCCGTCGAAACTCTTATCGTTGATTCCCCGGAAGTCACGCACACGTGGCAGGGCCACGGAGATAAGGCGATCGAGGAAATCGTACATGCGCTCCCGACGCAAAGTCACGCGGGTACCGATAGTCATTCCATCGCGCAACTTAAAGTTAGAGATCGATTTGCGGGCACGGGTAGGAACGGCTCTTTGACCGGCGACCAAAGTCATTTCGTTGATCGCAGTATCTACAATTTTCTTATCCTGAGTGGCTTCGCCAATACCCTGGTTCAGGCTAATCTTAACCAGGCGGGGCACCTCCATGATTGAACCGTATTGGAACTGCTCCATCAGAGCAGGGACCACTTCTTCCCGATATTTCTTTTGAAGTCTTGGTACGTAGCTCATTAGTTGATGATTTCTCCGGATTTTTTAGAATAGCGGACTACTTGTCCGTCTTCGTTCTTTTTACGGCCAACGCGCGTGGGCTCACCTGTTTTCGGATCGACCAACATCAGGTTGGACAAGTGAATGGAAGCTGGTACTTCCTGAATGCCACCCTGGCTGTCCGGGGTAGGCTTCTGGTGCTTTTTCACCATATTCACCTGATCAACGATGGCGCG
>JASBTH010000210.1 GCA_030148525.1 Saprospiraceae bacterium
CGGCGGTATTAATGCTGACTATAACTTCGTCGCCGTCAATATCTATCCCAGTATTGCCGATCTGGACGATCCCTACGCAGGTATCGACTGGAAAGCCATTCATCCTGCTGTCGATGCCAGTCAGCTGATGGAACGTACCGATGCCTCCAGGGATATGGTCCACACCGAAGTATTTGAACTCATCGACGAAGCCGTTCCCGGGCAACCGGATGTAATGCCACGTTATATTGCCGTAAATAAGATGCTAACTCCTGTTGGTGGCAATGTCGATTACGAGGTTATGGAGCGCAGGATTTGGAAACCACTCCACCAGGAGCGTATCCGCCAGCAGAAAATGGAGGACTGGATGTTACTCCGCCGTATCCTGCCTAATGGGACCAGGTGGAATTACAACTACATCACCTGGGATGCCTACGCCAGCTACCTCGATTACAACGCTCCGTTCCAGGAAGAAGCCTTCGACCGTATTCACCCAAGCAAACGGATGGATAAAACCATGGAACAAACCGCAGAAACCCGTACACACTACGCACAGGAAATGTGGTCGGTGGTCGATTACCTCTACCGTACACCCCGAAAGACTACGTCGAACTAGGAGGGGGCAAATGCTGAATGATGAGTGTTGAATGATGAGTGAGAATCCTGTGGTTCAACGTTCATCATTTGGCATTCATCATTCCAAACAAGTAAATTCCACGGCCCTAATCATCAGGAGCAGAACTACAGACCGAGTCCAACTTCCAGCCGTAATGGTATTTTCACTTTGCGCAGGGGGCGGAAGTAAATCATCACATCCACCAGTTCCTGGTATTTATCCATGGGGATTTCGAGTTCGCCCTGTTGGGCGATCATATTGGAGGGAATACCCGACCCACCCTGTGGATAGTCCATCAGGCGGATACCTTCGATGAAAATATCGGCTGAACGGGTACGTAGTATCTGGACCTTATTCCCGGAATAGGAGCCCGAGCCATTGGGTACAAGTACTACCTGAAACCCCTGGAATCGCAAGGTGTCGATGGCGCCAAATTGGATGCTGGTCAGTAGAAAAGAATCGATTTGTTCGCCCTTTTCCACATAGGTAAGTTGCCCCTCTATAAAGACCCTGGTGGCCTCAGGGTCGGGGAGGGCCCAAATATCAAGCGGGAGAATCCACCCCGTGGTGTCCCAGGCATGACGGGCATTCCCCCATTCTATTACTGATTCGTTCCGGGAAGTCATGACCATACGCCCCCGGCGGGCGGCAGCTTCCTGTCGCTTTTTCCAGGCTTCAATATTTTCGTGGTGCTTCACCAAAAGGTCCGTGTCTGTGTCGTCAAATACACGGTCGATGGTCGTTTCGCTCCGGACGAGGTTAGCGAAATCGGTATTTCCTGTACGCACCCAGCAATTCAGAGCGAGTCCACGGTCGGGATAGGGGCGACCGGGCTTGAAGCTGGTAAGAGTCATCTCGTAGGGTTCGATATCCTGAGCTTCGACAGGAACGGAAAAAAACAGGACACTAAGGGACAGGAAAAAGAGAAGTTTATTCATAGTACAGCTTATCACTGCAAATTACAAAATTGCACGAAAAAAGCTCCCGCGCGAACGAGTCACACGGGAGCGGAATTCCCACTTACACACTACATTTTTTACTTGCGCAGGTATTGCAGAGATGGATTGGGGCGTCCCACAAAGCAAGTCCGGGTAAAACCGTATTTCTTAATCACTTGCAGGGCCGTGGTGGCTTCACTCTTGTTGGGGAAGATGAACAAGTAGTGGTTACCGTCGACGATGCGGTACTTTCCACCACCGGCTGCTTTTACCTTCAGGTTATTGGGATTGAAAGACAAGCAATCTTCGCCAGACATAGAGCCCTGAGGAGCATTCGAGCCTCGCAGCAGGTAGGTCAGTGATGGATTCGGGCGGCCAACAAAACCCTGGTTGGTGATGCCATAGCGGCGGCAAACAGCCACAATCTGTTTAGCTTCAGCATAGTTAGGCGCAGAGAATACCGCGTGGTTGCCATCCACTATCTGGTAGATGGAGCCGCGGCGCACGATCCGCAGGTTGTTGTAGTTGAATCCGATAATATCTTCTTTCAGAAAATTCGGGACCGTGGGGCGTACTACCGTACCCACCGGGCGGGCTACGATCGTCTGACGCTTCATGCGAAAAGTCTTGGCGTATGGCTTTCGGCCGCTTCCGTCGGTAAAAGTAGTCATGGAGGTAACCATCAGCTGTTTATTGGGCAAGGGGACAAGGACCAGAGTGGTAACTTTGAAGCTCTTTTTGTACTCCGCCTTAACGGCTTCGACATTGGAGAAAGGGTTACTGGAAACGCTGGTTCCGTATACCATGGCTTTGACGGTTCCCCAGTCGCAATCGTTAGGTGAACAGGATCCGAAGGTGCGCACACTGGCCAGGGTACCATTAAAGCCGAGTTGTATCTTGGTGATGCCCTTGGTGTTCGCATCGACGTTTACGTAGCTTCCTTTCAATTGAGCCATGCTGGCGGCCATTACGGTTTCTACACAGAAGAAAGCCAGACAGGCCAGTAAGATTGTTTTCAGGTTATTCATGATAGCAGGTTATGAGTGATGTAATTAATTGCTTTACATGCTTAGGTGTTTCCTGCCGGACGATCATGACCCCCTCCGTTGTTTTTTTCTGGCTTTCGCCAAAAAAAGATACCCTGAGTAATTTATAAGTGTTTGAAAATAAAAGAGATGTGTTCTTTTGCCGAAGGGCAAAAAAATCCCGGATATTATTCCAATATCCGGGATTCGAAGAGCTTCTATACTGCTCGGTTAGTGCTTTAATACCGGCACTACCCGGTGACCACCTTCGGTGCGGATTACCCAACTGTAGAGTCCCGGCGGGAGATCATCAAGTGACAAACGCAACTGGGCCTGACCAACATCCATGAATTGCGATCCCTGTTTCCAGGTATTTCCGCGGCTGTCGACCATTTGCCAGTGAAGGGTTCCCGCCTGATCCAGATCAACGGGCAGGCGCACCTCACTGCGAACCGGATTGGGGTAGGGCGTACCAATTACCAAACGGGAGGCATCGGTGATCTGCTTACCCGGACGGATTGGTGCCGGCTCCGGAATTGGCTGCTGGCTCGGATTTTTGGTGCCCACCTTGATGCCCTGTTGGGCCATATCAATGAAAATGGCGTAATCTTCAATATATTTATTGCTCTCCACCGCACATACTTGCGGGAAGCGCTCCGGGCTAACGCCTATTCGGATGCGATAGGCCTTTGCGGAAGCTACCAGGCCCGATATGCTGGCCGGCGCAAAATCATGGGTACCTACGGTAATACCTTCGGCGACCATTTCCTGATCATCCTGGAAGTCGCCGTCTTGGTTGCGGTCGATCCAGTAGCGCCAGTATAGTGCTTCGTCGTTTCCGAATCCAGCCGGGGGAGTGGCCAGAGCCGAGATGGCCAGTGCTTGCCCCTCGGTGAGGCGATATTCACGTCCTGTATATCCTCCGTATCCGTAGTCATTACCACTTACAAAGCTGGTGCCCGCAATGGAAGTTGAGTTGATGTAGGCTGCTTGTCCCAGCCCGTAGCTAAAGCAGTAGGTTGGGTTGCAACCCTTGGTACGAATTTCCTGAACGGCCGTCCAGTCGCTCCAAATCCCGCCTGAGCACCGGGCGCGCACCTGCCATTCGTACTCTGTACAAGGGTCAAGAGCCGTGATTACGAAGGAGGAGTCGGTAATGCCACCATAATCGGTCCAATTCAGTGCGTAAATATCGCGGAACCGCACCTGGTATTCTGAAGGGGATGAGCCTTCCGGCAATCCCCAACGCATATATACGTGCGAAAGGCCCGGTTGAGCAGAAGCCCCTGTGGGTGCATAGCAGGTAAAAACGAGCCCCAAAAGCATCGCGATAATAAGTGTGTAGGT
>JASBTH010000214.1 GCA_030148525.1 Saprospiraceae bacterium
AAAAATTCGAGGAACATCATCACGGACAATTGAACGCGTGTGGTCGTTTTCATGATCAAATTATTTTTCGTTTGTTCACATTTCTTCGTCTAGGCGGCGGATCTTGATGTTGCGGAACCAAACGGGATCACCGTGGTCCTGCAGAGCGATCTTACCCGTTTTGCTTTCGCCAAAAGCGGGATAGTCTTTCCATTTGCTGTTGGCCAGAGCCTGTTCCCAGGCCTTGTCCCACATAGTGGTTTCCACCACTTTTCGTCCGTTCTGCCACTGTTCGAGCTGACCGTCTTTGATAATGATGCGGACCGTATTCCACTCGCCGGCCGGACGCACGGTGACGTATTTGCTGGCCTGAATATCGTAGAGGTCGCCGGCCCGGTGCGTCTCAATAGTCGCGTCGGGGTGACATGTATTGTCGAGCACTTGCATTTCGGGCCCCGTCATCCACGGGTAATCGTATTCCTCGGATTCAACCACCCGATACATGATCCCACTATTGCCACAGGGAGATATCTTCCATTCCATCTTCAACTCGAAATCGCCAAATTCCTCATCGAACACCAGGTCGCCGCCATCGGCAACCTGCCAGCCGTTCTCACTGCGTTCATCGGCCTTCAGGTGTATGGCCTCCTGGTCGATCACCCAACTCGAACCAATGTCATCGGAGAGATAGTTATGCCAACCATCAAAGGATTCCCCGTCGAATAAAAGCTTAAATCCGGCTTCTTTTTCAGCAGCGCTGAGGGTGTTATTTGCCAGTGGTTCCGGACGTTCCAAGACTTCACCGGGACGATTATCGGGGATCTGATTCATGGTGTACCAGGCTTCGGTCGACCATATCTCGTTGTTGTTCGAGCTGGTCCACGAGGCGGGAAGCTTAACGTAGATCACATGGTTTGGCTTCATACCGTCCAGTTCCAGAAATACCTTTTTGCGGTCATCGCTGACACTCGCCGAACGGATCGGAAGGTCTACCTGGTTCAGTTTTGGACCACCGTAGTTTCTGGTCGGTTGGTAATACCACTGTTGGACAGTGTATTCATTGGGCTCCCAGCCCTGGTCCAGGGCGAGGGGCTCGGTAAACTCAATCTCCACACCGTTGGATTTGGCCCTTACGGCCAGCATTTCAAAGGTGGATTTTTCATTGTATTTCAGTCGTTGCAGACCGTACCAGTTTTTACCGGCGTGTTGCCAGTTGCCGGTTGAACCGACGCCACCGACGTAGAGGGCACCGTCTGGCCCCCAAACCATGCGATTAACGCCGGCTTCCAATCCCTGAATAAAGCGAAAAACAGCTCCCTGATATTCGCCATTAACCTCTTCCACGAATACGCGTTTAACCCCACCGTGCGTTACTTCGCCGTGGATCATTTGCCCTGCGTAAGGACCATCGTCAAGGGCAAGCGGCGTGGAAGGTGAGTTACCTATCTCATCTTGCGGCAGCCACACCACCGGCAATTTTACCGGCAGGTTAGCAACCTCCGCCGAGTCAACCGCCCGGGAAGCGAAGAAGGCTCCTTCGGTAATGTGCAGGATTTTACTGGAGGGAAGCCAGTCACCCTGGTTATCGGCAACGAAAATCTCCCCGTCTTTACCAATCCCGATTCCGTTGGGCGTACGCAGGCCGCGGGCTACGAATTGCAGCTCGCCGGTTTCTTTGTTGATGCGTATTACCTTACCACGATCCGGTATCTGCGGGTTGGCACTGGCACCACCCGGAAGGATGGCAATGGCCAGGGTCGCGTAGAACCAACCGTCTTTATACACCAGACCAAAAGCAAACTCGTGGAAATTGGCAGAGACTTTCCAGTCGTTACAGACAGCTACATACTCATCGATGAGTTCATCACCATCGTGATCGACCAGTTTGGTCAGTTCCTGTTTTTGCAGCACGTAAATATCTCCGTCAACTACTTTCAGGCCAAGGGGTTCGGCCAGTCCCGAGGCAATCTTCTTATATGACATTTGATCCGGGTCTCCACTTTGAGCACCATCTACGATGTAGACACCGCCTTCCGCGTCCCAGGTACTAACGACCAGGCGGCCATCGGGCAGGAAGTCCATACCGCCTACCTTGGGCAGGAAATCATCAGGTCTTGCCTGACTTAGATCGTAACTCGGGTGAACCGCTTCGAGGGAATAGCCATCACCGGGAATTCGCAGCTGAATAGCCATGGGAGGAGTGACCGCTCCGGGGCCCGGCTGGTTTTCCCGCAAGTGAACCATGGTCGTCGAAGACAAGGTCTCAAAGGTGTTATCGTCAAAGGAGCGAACCTTCAGGCTAAGACCTTTCCCTCCGCGCCCCTGGAAGTAGTCAACCCGGAAGGGATGGTATCCGGCCCGCAGAGCAATTTCACCGTCAACGGGGGCCATACCGTGCAGGCCATCGTTATCGATAACCACCTGATCGTCGATGATAAGGCGGGAGCCGTCGTCACTTCCCAGGCGAAAGGTATAGTTATTGTCTTTTGTAATCTTGAGGTATCCTTCGACGATAATGGCGAAGTTTTCCTCCAGTCCCTTCAAATCATTGGCATCGGCGTATAATTCGGGGATCACCCCTTCGTAAACGGGCGTAACGGATTCGTCAATATCTGCCAGTACGTTCAGGTCCTGAGGATACACGTAGATACGGGCCACGGCCCCTGGCAAAAGGTTCCCCTCTTCGAGACCTTCAGCAGCACCTACGAACTCGAGTTCTGAAATATCCTTTTCCGCGAGGGTTTCTTCCTCTTCGGCTTCCTCTTCCGCATCGAGCGTCATAATATAGGAGACCATTTCGGTAATATCCTCCATATCGACGTCGGGGTGGGCATTCATGATGGCCTCCCCCCATACTCCGGAGCCTCCTTTTTTCACCTTTGAGGCGAGCATATCAATATTGGAAGGGGTATTACGGTATTTGCGGGCTACCTCCACGTAGGCGGGACCGATGGTTTTTACGTAGGTATTGTGGCAGGTTTTACAGTCGTTCCGGGCGATGAGGCGATATCCCAGTGGGCGGCGCTCCTCCTCTTCGGCGCCGACGACCTTATTTTCGTTTTCGATCAGCGGCTTGGTGAAGAAAAATCGAAGATGGGTCGGTTCGTCCGGCAGCAAGCGTATGGCAGCTCCCATGTCTAAAGCTTCGATAGTACCCGCTTGCCGCTTGCGCTCCTCGATTATCCGCAGATCTCCGTTTGTTTCCAGGCTGCGGGTAGATGCGACAGAGGATACGTTGAACTGAAAGAAAACCTCTGTCTGTGGAGGCAGATCCCCCAAAGCAAAGGTCCGCTCAAATCCCGGCTGCTCCGAATCGTTGGTAACATACTCGGGGGTTTCTTCGACGGAAATGGTATCACCTGTCACTAAGGTAAGGTCGTATTTCAGGGATACTTGTCCATTTTTGAAATGGTGGCCTTTATAATGAACGTTGGGTATATAGATCTGTCCACCGATTTCTACTTGCCACGAATTTTCAACGGAATTGATAAAAAAGGCATCACCCAGGGAGCTAGGCTGTGGACCGTGGACGGTGGTGTACACAGCACCATCGAAATTCACGCCCCCTTTCCAGACCTTATAGATATTGGCGTTTTGACTATTGTAGGCTGCCCATACATCGTCGTGCAAGGCCAGGGTTAGCATTCGGGGCTTTCCATCGAGTACAGAGCGGAAGACCCAGGGGTCATGTGCCCGTTCGATATCAACTTGTTTGGATGAGGTTTGGCACCCCAAGAGCATGGCGAGGATCGCCAGGCAGGGAAATACGTTTTTCCAGGTCATAATCAACGAATTACGGTTGTCGGTTTACACTCCCAAGGAATAGTCAGGAAAGTGCAAAAATAGCTCCTTAAATTCCAAAAAGGGTGTGTGGGGCGAAATATAATTTTTATTCAGGAAAGGAGCGTACTGGCAGTCGGGAAGTTTGTGTAAAAAATACACATTGGAGTGTTGCATTATTTACTGACCTCCTCACTTAAGTGACCTCCTCAGTTTTCCACCAACTCCCGAAAATCCTCGATCTTCTCATTCGGTACCGTCACCGACAGCTGGTAGTGTGCGATCTTCCATCCTTCGGGGGTGCGCTTCAGAATACCAGTGGAGCGGCAGACGCCCATCCAGGTATCCAGGGTTTCGTCCCACCAGGCGTGGCGTTGATCGGGGGCAATGGTGATGACGCGGTCGATGGCTTTGAATGCCCAGGCTGTTTCGCGCTCGAAAGCATCTTTGGACCACTCACGCAACTCGTCCCGTAACCACCGCTCCGATTTATCGGTGCCAATGTAGACCCCGTCTTCGCTCATAGCACCAAAGAATGCATCGGCATCAGCACCGGCAGCGGCCTGGTGCCAGGCGGTAATCATGGCATCGAGTTCCTGTTCCAATGCATTGGGCTCCGACTGACAGCCCTCGCGCTCGCGGGTATCGGCAATCTGTATGATCTGCCACCCGTCGGGGCCGTCGAACATCTGAAAAGTATTGACCCCGCAGTGACTCAGTTTATCACCTACAAAAAAAGAATAAGGTGTCCATACCGAAGCCAGGTTTTGATCGATCTGTACGTCGTATCCCCATATCTTTTCGATCAGGGTTCCAGGCTCTGATGAACCCACCGATTGTACAAAACGCTCAATATCCCCGTTGACGATCTGTGGCTCACCTTCCTCATTGATGTAGGTCGTCTGCAGGCGCATCTCCGGGTGAAAGGTAGCGCGTACTTTAGCCGAATCAGCCTCCCGCATTCCGGCAAACAACTGGTCGATCACGCCAATCACCTCGGCCCGTCGATCCACTTCCTGGCCAACTACCGTTAGCGTACTGATGGTTAATACAACCAGTACCATTCCATATTTTTTCATAATCAGCATTTTTAGTATTGCTTTCGCAAAAATGGTCTACGTTAAAGGTACCAATCGTTTGTGTTTAATTTAGAGCGTGTTTGGGATTTATCCTTTGGACTGCAAATGTCTATTATTTGAACCTCACTGCAGCCTTTTTTCGCCCCGTAGCCATGTTACGAAGCTCAAAAAAGGCTTTGTGAGAACCAAATTCTAGACATTTTCGCCATCAAAAACAAATCCCAAACACGCTCTTACTTCTTCTAGCTTTTAGCACCATTCGTACCGACCAAGCGAAAGTTTATGGGGACTTGGGGACTTGGGGACTTGGGGACTTGGGGACTTAGGG
>JASBTH010000222.1 GCA_030148525.1 Saprospiraceae bacterium
GGGGATTGGTCGGATCGACGCCAAAAGGCCAGCTCCAGAATTCCAACCCCATCCACATTAATGGGGCCCCACAGATCATTATTATCAGGTGGAGGGCTATCGACCAGGAAGTCCTGAGTAAGGTCCGCACCATTGGTAAAGCGCACACATTGAGGGTGGTAAAGACTATCGTTCTTAACAATCGCCAGTGATACACCATTAAAGTCAACCGCTGGATCAAAGTAATTGGCAAAGCTTTCCTGGCTACGCTGATTTAGTTGGGCCCGATTAAACCAACGTTCACCCGGTTCGGAACGGAATTTTTCAATGAGGTTTTGGGCGCTGAGTGTCACTCCGGCACCCAGAGCTATCAGAAGTAGTATATATTTTTTCATCTTAATTATCTTTTAGGATAGGGAATCCGGTTCTCAAAGTTGCCACACTTGCACTCGCTTTTCATCCCGGTTGAATAACAAAAAATCAACTACGCCATCATCGTTAAAATCTGTAAAGGACAGAAATCGATAGTCAGCTCCAACCTCCAGGGACTCAAAGGTGACCGATTCCCCGTCGGGAGATAACTTGGCAATGAGGATGCCTATGATGTTGTTCCCATCGGTAGTGCCAAAGACCAGTGGCCGATTATCATCAGCGAATTCACCCGCGATATCCGGAATTTTCAGGTAGCCGAGGAATTGAGAAGAAGCCGAAAAATAGGCATCGTCGGCCCAGAAGTCGATAAAGTCATCCAATACGTTAATCCGAAAGAACAGGCTATCCCGGTAGATAACTCCGGTCACTACATCAACCGGGCCATCTCCGTTGAAGTCATTACTTAAGACGTCCGATTGCGAAAAAATAAAAGAAGAGAGGTTGAGGGATCTGGGGCGAACATTTTCATCCGACTCCCAGATGAGTGATTGGCTGCTTAGATAGGTGCAACTACATGCTAACACCAGAAAGAGTATTGCTCTTTTCATAGCAAGATGTTTTAATGAATATAGGTTTGTCGGGCCTTAGACGCAAAAGAGCCTGACGGGTTTAATCTGCTTCAAAATAGTTTAAATTTCCGAAGAAAGGACCCGAGGAGGAAAGATTTACTCCCGGTAATTCTTTGTACTTTTACCCCCACGAAAACAAAAACGGCCGCTTTTTTGCGAAAGCGGAATCTGAACAAAACGAAAAACGATGAACTGGAAATCGACCCCGGTCTTCGTAGCCTGTCTGCTGACTGTACTAAACCTTTCCGCTCAGCAATCAGATGGTCTGCACATTAGCCGCACGGACGAACGCGTACTTATCGACGGCCGCCTGGACGATGCCGTTTGGCAAACGGCCGAAAAAGCGACCAACTTCACCCAATACTTTCCGTTCGATACCAGCCTGGCCGAAAGCCAGACGGAAGTGATGATGGCCTACGACGGGCAATTTCTCTACCTCGGAGCCAAGATGTACAATAAAGATCCCGATCGCTCCGTCTACGTGACCCCCTCCTTGCGACGCGATTATCGCGGGGAGGCCAACGACGGGATCACCCTCATCCTCGATCCCTTCCAGGACAACACCAATGCCTTCCAGTTTGGTGTCAACCCCTTTGGTGTGCAACGCGAAGGACTGATCGCCAATGGCGGGTCGAATGGCGGTGACCTCTCTTTGAGCTGGGATAACAAATGGTACGCCGAAGCCAAGCAGTACGGCGACTACTGGGTAGCCGAAATGGCTATCCCCTTCAAAACCATACGTTTTAAGGAAGGCAACGATCGATGGAACATCAACTTCTATCGCATCGACAGCTACGACGGGGAACGCTCGACCTGGACGCCCATCCCCCGTAATTACCGCATCATTTCCCTGGCCTATACCCGTGAGCTCATCTGGGATCGCCCTCTGGAAAAGCCCGGAGCCAATGTGGCCCTGATTCCCTATGTGCTCGGGCGCACCAGCAATAATCGGATCGAAGGAGGCAGCGACTCGGGCTTCGATGTGGGCGGGGACGCCAAGATCGCCGTCGGGCCGGCCCTGAATCTGGATCTGACCTTTAATCCCGACTTCTCCCAGGTGGAGGTCGATCAGCAGGTGACCAACCTCGATCGCTTTGAGATCTTTTTCCCGGAGCGACGGCAGTTCTTTCTGGAAAATGCCGACCTCTTCGCTGATTTCGGGGTAGACCGCATGCGACCATTCTTCTCGCGACGGATCGGAGTAGCCCGCGACGAGAGTACCGGCCAGAACGTCCAAAACCCCATTTACGGGGGCGCCCGCCTGAGCGGCAAACTCAACGACGACTGGCGCGTGGGCTTACTGAATATGCAATCGGCCCGCGACCTGGAGATCGGAACGCCCTCGGTGAATTACACCGTCGCCGCGGTACAGCGCAAGGTGTTCAGCCGCTCCAATGTGGGGATGATCTTCGTGAATAAACAACCCTTTGAGGATGAACAAATCTCCGATACGACCGGCGTACTGTACGACTACAACCGGGTGATCGGACTCGATTACAACCTGGCTTCCAAAGACGACACGTGGACCGGCAAGGTTTTCTACCACCAGTCCCTGGATCCGGATAATCCGGAAGACAGCTACGCGACCTCGGCCCGCATCAACTACAATACCCTGCGCTGGCAGGGCCGGATCTTCGCCCAGTCGATTGGTGAGAACTACAATCCCGAAACCGGTTTTGCCCGACGCATCGGCTACAACCGCATCGCCTCCACCATTGAGCATCGCTGGTATCCCAAAAAGGGGATTATCAATAACCACGGCCCGGGCTTTGATTTTGATGTGCTGGGAAATCAGCGTTTTGGGGTTACTGATTACGATATAAACTTTTTATACGCAATCAACTTTCGCAATACCTCCCGCTTCAGTATGCGACTACGAAGAGAATATGTGTACCTGTTTAGCGCCTTCGATCCCACGCGAACGGGGGGTGAACAGTTACCGATTGACTCCGACTATGCCTACAATCTGATCATTGCCCGCTACACCTCTGATTTTCGCCGCAAACTGAATTTTTCGCTCAGCACCCGCAGTGGCGGCTACTTCAACGGTTCCCGCCTCAACCTTCAGGGAAGTATCAATTACCGGCTACAGCCCTACGGTTCCATTTCACTGGATTTCAGCTTTAACCGGATCCGCTTGCCCGAGCCCTATAACGATGCCGACCTGGTGTTGATCGGTCCGCGGTTTGATTTCACCTTTACCCGAAGCCTGTTCTGGACTACCTTTATCCAGTACAACAACCAGATCGAGAACATCAACATCAACTCTCGTCTGCAGTGGCGTTTCCGGCCGGTCTCAGATCTGTTCATCGTGTATACCGATAATTACTTCCCCGACACCTTCAACTCCAAGGGGCGAGCGTTGGTGGTGAAGGCGACTTACTGGCTCAACCTCTGACCTGCCCTCCTGATCACCTGCTGCTACAAACAAATGGGGCTATTGCGCGTCGCGCAATAGCCCCCATCTGTTTGTAGCAGCGATCAACACTAATTGCCGCCCATCATGCTCATCATCTCCGAGAATGGCTTCACTTCGTAGCCCTCGGGTTTTTTGAACATAGCCGGATCGGGCTTCTCCATAGTAATCTCATTTACAGATAGTACCATGGTCATATTTGCTTGTGGAATGTCCACTTCAACCTCCATGGGGAATCCGGGTACATTATTGGCGGCCATGAGACCCTGATTCATGGCTGATGCGCCACTACCTTTAAGCTCGGGCGCTTTCAGTTTTTCGGTCACCCAGATCTTTTGTTTGGCGGTCTGTCCGTTCTGGTTGACCTCCACCTCGTACAACTGGCAGGGATAGCCTTTGATCTCTTTGGTCTGACCTTCGATCTTTTCGGCTTTTCCCATCTGTTCTTTTTGCTGTTCTTCCGCGCTCTTCATGTCTTCGGCAGACATTTCGTAGATGACCTTCTGGTCTTCCTTAACAATGTAACTTTGGCCTTTATTGACGATGATCTTCCCCATCATGGAAGCCATCATGCCGCCTTCCATAAACGTGAGCATAGCATCGTCGCCATAAACGACCACCATGCGTTCGGGCAGCATACCGGCCATCATGCCGGAGTTATCACCTTTGACGGTATAGGTATATTCTACAGTTCCACGCAGGGTCTTTTGGGCGTTCATGGTTACCTGCCCGAGTAACAAAAGGCACAGTATGGTAAGTACGTTTTTCATGTATGTTTTTTACTATTTGTGGCAATAAGCACAAAGATACAAACGCCCAACTGCACTTTTTAGTGTGGCGGGGGATTCTCGTCCATCTTTGTTTAAAACCCATCCCCCAGCCCCTTCCCTTTGCTGAAGGGAAGGGGAGCATCACTCAGAATCAACTCTCCCTCCATTTCCAAAGGGAGGGAGCCGGAGGGTGGGTTTTGCTCATAGCCGACTTCCCCGGACTGGCATCTCAAACGCAAATCATAGATATTCCCTACCGGAAAAGCACCCCCAAACATTTCCGATATGGGACACGAAGTATTACTGGGCTGGCGGCACGGCCGGCTCTGGGGTGTGGATGAAGTATCTTCCGGTTTAGCATGCGATTGCGTCTGCCCGCATTGTCGGACTGCGCTTGTCGCCAAGAAAGGAAAACGCAATCGCCATCATTTTGCCCATTACAAACGGGTTGATTGTGTGGGTTCGGCGGAGACTATCCTTCATCTGCTTGGAAAGCAGATTTTAGCTAACGCTTCCTTCCTGTTTACTCCGGCCTATACCTTTCCCCGTTTTTCGGAACCCTGGATTCCGCAGCAGAAAGTTTTCATCAAAAAAGCCTGGTGTGAGCGCAGGTATTTTGGTTCCCGTCCAGACCTTGCCCTTTTATTACAAAATAATAGCTGGTTGAATATGGAGCTTACCGCAACCAACCCACTCTCACCGGAACGCATAAACTGGTACGAGCGACGGAGGTGGAATGTACTGGAAATTGATTGCAGTGATTTGCTTCGCCTTTCGGCAAAAAAAGAAGAATTGTATGTCTTTTTGCGAAAGCGAATACTGGGAGAGCCGCAACATAAATACTGGCGGTACCTACATAAAGCGGCTCTCAAACGTCGGCAACTTGAACAAGCAGCGGTCAGGAAACGGGTCAAACACCGGTTTTACCCCAATCGGCATTACTACACGGTAAGCCCATGCCCGCAACAAAAGCGGGTTTGGCATTCGGCCTTTCGGCAAAAGGCATACTATGCATCCCTGACACAGGATTGCTGGCATTGTCCTTATTTTTTGCGGCAGGTATACGGGAAACGTCCTATTCCCGAGGCCGTCTTCTGTTGGGGGCACCGGCCCAATATGCTGCATGAGGAATAGCGTGGTTTTTTACTATTTTCAGGGAAACACTTTATTATGTTCCGAGCGACCTTATCTTTTCTTTTCTCCCTGACTTTCCTGACCCTGCTTCCCGCCCAGTCTCCGGTCAAAGCTCTGGTGGGAGGCACCCTAATCGATGGATACGGAGGGGCTCCTATTCAAAACAGCGTCGTCATCATCCAAGGAGATCGCATCAAAGAGGTTGGTACGCAGGGCAGCGTCCCCATACCGGCCAACGCTGAGGTTATTTCCACCGAAGGTATGAGTGTCTTGCCTGGTTTGTGGGATATGCACGTGCATCTCATGATCAACGGGCACAGTGATTATGGCTACTGGGATAAAACGTATCCTCCCCTATTCCGCGATGTGATCATGCCTTCCTCTGCCGAACAATTACTTATGGCCGGCGTGACGAGTGCCCGCGACCTGGGAGCTCCACTCGAGGATATTTTATACGTCCGCGATGCTATCAACCGTGGTGACCTGCCGGGGCCTACCCTCTACGTGTCCGGACCCTTTATTCAAAAAGAGCCCTATCCCGGTACGGAAGCCTTCCGCTGGGGTGTGGATGGCGCCGACGATGCACGGGCCAAAGTCAGACGCCTTGCGGAAGCCGGGGTCGATGTCATCAAGCTGATTGACCAGGATCAAATGACCATGGCCGAAGCAAAAGCAGTAGTCGACGAAGCGCATAAACACGGACTGAAAGTGGTAGCTCACGGCCACCGTCCTGATGAGATTAGAGTAGGGCTGGCAGCAGGCGCCGATAATTTCGAGCACACTGGTTTATCCTCTGCGCCCGGCTACCCGGAGGATGTTATGCAGGCGTTACGCGAGCGAACGGCAGATATGAGTCAGGGACCTTTGTACTGGACACCGACTATTTCAGTACTCTGGAACTACCAACACCTGGTAGAAAACCCGGAAATTCTGGATAATGATTCCTGGCACCGTGGATTACCCGACTCCATCGTAACGGATATTCGCGCCTCCATACGACGTCCGGGGCAATTGCCTTACTATCAACTAACACCATTACGTATCCCCACCCTACGGGACAAATTTGAACAGTTACAGTCGACCGGTATGGTCCTGATGATCGGGACCGATTCGGGGGTTCCGATGACTTTTCACAGCCAATCCACCTGGAACGAACTGGATATTTGGGTCAACGAATTAGGAGTAGCCCCCCTGACGGCTATCAAAGCCGCCACCTACTGGCCGGCCCAGTTTATGGGTGTAGCCGACGAAGTTGGCACCATTACTCCGGGCAAAAAAGCAGACATTATCGCCGTGCAGGGAGACGTCTTACGACACATTGCTTTGTTGCAACGCGTAGATCTCATCATTAAAAATGGAAAGCACATCAAATGAACAAATACCCATTTCTCGCGCTGGCCACCTTATTTCTGATCACTTCGGCCTGCTCCTCCGGCCGATCTCTGTTCCGGCAAGGTTCCGTAGACCAGTCCTCTTTTGTGGAGGAGATTCCCTTTACCCTGGAAAATGATCTGATCTTTGTCAATCTGGAAATGGCCGGCAAGACCTTTCGCTTTATTCTCGATACCGGAGCACCCAATGTAGTTACGGAAGAAGCGGCGGAAGCCCTGAACTTGGAGCGCGAGGTATACGGTAATGTGAGCGATTCCCAGGGCCAGTCGAGCCAATTAGAATCCGTAGTGCTACCACCGGTCAAACTGGGCAATCTGACATTCTCCAACACCGCAGCACTGGTGGCCGATATGCGGGCCATTCCCATCTTTGACTGCATGCAAGTCGATGGTTTACTGGGGTCCAATCTAATGGCGAAAACCGTGGTCCAGATCGATTTTAAGGAACAGGTGGTTCGCATGGCCAGCAATCGATCGGCTTACAATGTCACCCATCCCATTCGGCTGCCCTTTTCGCTTAAAACGACTTATACACCCGTGATTAAATCCCTGCAGGTCGGCGATCTTGCCGTGGAGAATATTACACTTGACTATGGCTCGGGTAATGGGCTGACCTTACCACAAGATCTGTTCAGCGAAGCTACCCTTGATGCTGCTCCGGTCGTTTCACGGGGAGCATCGGGGACGGGCCTCTACGGTACGGGACGAGGAGAAATTTTCTATACTCCTGCCCATGTCCCCGCTTTCGGTGCAGATAGTATACTCTTGCGCATCCGCCCTCAAAGTAACCGTTTGCTCGGAGTCGATATCCTCAAGCAGTTCAAAGCCACCATCGACTGGCAACGCAAAGAGTTATTACTCGAACGGCAAGTATCCGGTTGGCCCGAATGGAAAGCCTTCGGCATGGGTATTGAGTTGGTGGATGATCACCTGGAGATCGGCACCATTACGACCCCCTCACCCGCCGCAGAAATGGGCCTTCAGGTGGGCCAGCGGGTATTACGCATCAACGGTCGCCCCATGACCGCCAATGACTATTGCTGGTTTACGGAGGAGGCACGAACGATGGAAAGTCTAGCCATTGCAGTAGAAACCGAAGATGGTGAACGGGAGGTCAAACTCATTCGATCGGTCATCCGTTAGAAGGCTGAATCCTGTTCCCCCTTATACTGTACATCCAGATCATTGATTGGCTCCGTGGGTTTGCCCCCATATATGTTGCGGCTCTGGATTTCTTGTATTAAGTACTTGGTATAGGGTAGTAGGTTATTGGACTACCCTATACCTCACACCCCAAACCTCAAACCTCAAACCTGGTTATCACCAACTTACACCAGCACCACCACCACCTGAGGAGCCACCACCCCACGAACCGCCGCCACCGCCGGAACTTCCCGACGAGGAAGACGATCGCGTTTTCTTGGGAATGATCTTGTAGGTCTGCTTCTCATAACGGCAGTTTTTACATTCCCAAACCAATCGTTTCTTACCGGATGAGGAATACGTGGCATGACGTACAATTTGTGTGCGTGCGTGGTAGTAAGCCCTGAATTTGCAGGAAGGACACTTTTTGTATTTAGAATAGCGATTATCGTAACGAAGGATCAGCAGATCCGAATCATCCTCCGGTTTCCAAACGTCGTAGTCGACCGAGCCGAGCTGCTCCTCCATGATCTGGCCCTCGCTCAGGTATTCATCATCGGCCTGCTCATCCAGGAGGTGCATGGGGGATCCCGTTTCCCGACTGTATCTGGGGGCCGTCCGCAGTGCCTTCATCTTGCGGGTCAGAAAAATATACACCAGGATGTAGGGTATGGGAAAGATAAAGCAGGCCCAGAGCTGACGGGTATTACGGGTAGCCATGTACCGGTCGTACAGTTCCTCCTTCGATTGCAGCACATTACGGATTTGGGTAAACCAATGGATATGGAAGCCGCCCGCCAGCAATAAATAAATTACCAGGAGAATATAGCGAAATGACAAGCTGCCACTTCCGGAACCAACAGGTCCGGGTCGGTCAGCACTAATCTCAGTTGCCGCTTCGGGATCCTCCAACCGCTCCTTAAAAGCAGTCATGGCCGCCACCAGGCCTTCTCCGTATTGCTCATTCTTAAAGTAGGGTACCAACTCCTGCATGCCGATGCGATAGCAAATAGCATCGGGTAGCACGCCCTCCAACCCATAGCCGGTCTCAAACTCGGTACGCCGCTGATCCATCACCGTCAGAATCAGGAGGCCGTTATCCTTTCCGGCCTGACCGATCCCCCACTCCCGAAACAAGGCCGTAGCAAAATCTTTCGGATTGCGATCACCGATGGAATTCACAACCACCACGGCCACCTGGGCAGTCGTGGAATCTTCCAGACCCCCGATCAGGCTGTTGAGCTGGTTTTCGAAAGTGGCGGGAATGACATCATCTGGATCACTGACGTACCCATTACCAGTGACTTTGGGGTCGGGAACGGTCTGGACGGTATAGGCATTTTGGGCGAAAGCCTCGAGGCCAAAACCAAGAATAAACAGGGTTAGGTAAATCTGACGGAACATAGGTTTGAAATGGTTTTTCATATGGTATCCAGGCGATTGGGGGCTCTTCTACCCCTTTGGTCTCTGATATTTTGGGTATTTCCCCGTAAATTAGGTAGAAAATCGTGCTTTCTAAGATTTTAGACGACCAGAGTCCGGACTTTGGGGACGGAGAGAACTGGTGCGTGATCCTCTGGATCGCGCGTTTGGATTTTTCCGGGAATCCCCGATCTTTTGATCCTCGCGTTATTGGCGTAGGGACGGAAGAGACTTCAGCGAACGAAGTGACTGGAGGGATCTCGGGTTATATTCTTTTCTGCGGGATCGTTCAGCTTATGGCGTCGGGCATGGCCCTCCTTCGCCATCGCTCCGGCGGGCGGGGAGCGTCGGGCGTAGAGCATGGAGCGTCGTCATCCTTTGCATAGCCCCGGAAGACGAGGTGCATCGAAACCCAATAAGCCCATCACTTTAGTGATGGGAATACGAGCCAAACCAATAATTCCATCTAAAACGTAAAACCCATGGCCCTAGACCCAATTTCAGAAGTACGGCAATTAATCATGAATGGTGAGACCGACCAGGCTATCAACATAATGCTTGATCAGATCCCCGGCAATGATCCACTACATGATGAAATAACGGTACTTAAAGCACAACACAAGCGCTGGCAGGACCAAATGTACGCCGGGGTATTATCCAAGGAAGAAGAAAGTGTGACGTTCAACCGAATCAATGCCGCGCTGATCGATATGCTAAGAAAATGGGAAGCAGCTGAATCCGAAATTAGCCCACCGACCAGCGAGGATGTTCGACGGTTTCTCGATGAGGGTGCTATCGATGAAGCCATTCGTGGCCTTTTTGGCGTAAGCCAGGATCATCCCGACGAAAAGATCCGATACACAGCCGAGCGGATACTGAAAGACCTGGAAAAGCTTCGCGATCGTCAAAACAGCAAACAGGGATTACCCGGAAAGGAACAACAGGCCATAGAATCCGAGCTTCAGGATCGCACGAGATCTTTACTCAACGAATTGGATCTCGATGTTGAAGAGACACAATCTTTCCAATCCGAAATCCCCGAAGAAACCCTCAAAACCTCCGATGATTTTGGGGAAACCCCGGTTACAGAAGATGAATCCAGTGAACCACCAACTCCCGCTCCCCCCACCCTCCTCGAAGTACAGACCCGCATGGAAAGCGACCAGTGGGCTAAGGAAGACCTGCTCGGCTACCAAACCTACGCTGAGGTGATCGCCAATATGATCCTGGACGAACTTTCCCAGCCGCCCCTGGCCATTGGCATCATTGCACCCTGGGGACACGGAAAAACGACCCTGATGCACTATGTACGCCTGCGGCTGCAGGAAGGGAAACGACCGAAGCAAAAGGACGCTGAAGTCAGCTCAGATATGGATTCCCTTATGGCCTATTCCGATCAACGGATGGCAGATTCGGATGATGTGCGCCGGTGGATGAAGGAACTCGACCAGCTCGAGGAAGACCAGAAGATCGAGTACAGTATTCCTCAGGAAGGCCTTCCGACTATCTGGTTCAACCCCTGGCAATACCAGAGTAGTCAACAAATTTGGGCGGGGATGGCGCACGCATTGATCCAGCAATTAGTGGCCCGTCTCAGTCCAAAGGAACGCGAGAAATTTTACTTCCAGCTCCATCTGCGCCGTGTCGACCGCAACGCTATCCGGCAAGATATCTACCGGACTACCATCCTGAGCCTGTTGCCTGCCATTGCCATTGTGATCCTTTCCTTCGCACTATATGCCTTTTTAGTTGCTCAGCCAACAAACCTCCCCGCCTGGCTCGTAGCGGGAATCCCCGGCGGCCTCTCACTGGCAGGCCTGATCCAGGGCGGTCTTTCCTGGTGGAAAAGTACCCGCAAAGGCCTGGCCGATAAATACGACCAATACTTCCAGCAGCCGGATTACGAGAACAATCTTGGCATGTACCACGAAGTGCAGGAAGACCTGCTGCGGGTCTTTGACCTGCTGGTTGAAGACGATAAACCCGCCGTTATCTTCATCGATGATCTCGATCGCTGTTCGCCCAAAAAAGTAGCCGAAGTGATCGAGGCGATCAACCTGCTCATGAACGGCAGCTATCGCAATAAATGCTACTTCGTGCTGGGCATGGACGCCCAGATCGTAGCGGCTGCCCTCGATGTCGCCTATAAAGATATGTACGGCCGACTCGACAACCGCGCCCGCTCAGCCGGTTCGATTGGCTGGTATTTTCTCGATAAATTCATTCAACTGCCCTTTTTTATTCCAACACTGGACAAGGAAGAAAAGACCTTATACCTACGTAGGTTGTTTGGGTATTCGGAAGATACTGACCGTGACACCGAGGACACTCCCCTGCCCGACGAAGAGACCATACGCAAAATGGTTAAGGAAGATGTGGACCGGGCCAAACGCGGAGAGTCGAGTAAGATGAAGCGCCGCCGCAGCAAACAGGAGCAAACCCAAATGGACCGACTGTTCATCGAAGTGGTTCTGGAAGAAAGCAAAGACTCCAAAGACATCGTGGAGCAACTGCAGATATACGCCCCTTACCTGGAGGATTCGCCCCGCGGCCTCAAGCGCTTTGCCAACCTCTTGCGGTTTTATACCGCCATTCAGCAGTTGCGCATCCGGGATGGCTTGCCCAACGCCTCGACCGAATCCCTGGCCAAGTGGCTGACCATTAGTCTGCGCTGGCCCCAATTCGTTCGCTGGTTGCAGTGGAGCCAGGAAGAGCACCAATTAACGGTTGAAGCGGGCAGGGACCAAAAAAAGACCATCCGGAACCTCGTCCACGGCCTTAGTCCCGGTGAAAAAGCCAATCGCCTCGATCGTATATTGGAATCGCTACCGGGCAACAAACAGGATCCGGCCGAGGTGGAAAAACTATTCGAAGATCAATGGATTCCGGCTATGGATGATTTCCCCCAGGTACCATGGCTTTCCGACATTGAACTGTTTGATATTCTCTACCGCAAACGGACCGATGAATCCAAACTGGAACAGGCGGTAGAGGTGGATATTTGGTAACCGCAATTATTAATTTATATTTTTTAATTTTTAATTAATTATTAATTAAAAATTAAACACTAAAAATTACAGATGGCATACAACCTCCCGCAAATAATCGACCGATTCGCGCTGATGCTGATGGTGGTCGGGCTACTTATTCCGGCATTTTATCATGCAGAATTACCGCCCGAGGTTCCGATCCATTTTAATTGGAGAGGCCTTCCCGATTGGTATGCACCGAAAATGTGGGTTTGGTTGTTACCGGGAGTTAGCGTTATCATGTACAATCTGCTGGGACGGGTGAACTACGCCGACAGCGGAGAGGCTGGCCGCAAAGCCGCCGAACTCCGTGTGTTGCAGCGGATGATGCGGTGGATCCGCCTGTTCGTCATGGCGAGCTTCCTGTACCTGACCTGGGGGATCATCCAAACGGCCCTGGGCCACTGGGAAGGATTGGGCACCTATTTTGTACCGGTATTTATGATAGCTTTATTGGGGTTAATGGCGTACTATTTTGGAAAAATAAAGTCGGCCCGATAACTATTAAATACCTAAAAGGCACACATGAATCGCCCAAAAATCCACATTACTAAAGCACCCCTCGATCGTATACTGGATAAAGCCGCGTTCGCGCTGGTAGTCCTCACCTTATGCCTGGCCGCGATATACTATGGTCGTCTGCCCGATACGATTCCCGTTCATTTTAATACTACCGGTGATCCCGATCGTTTTGGACATAAAACGACCTTATTGGTCATCCCGGCGATCAGTCTTTTTCTGTTTATAGGTTTGCGCTATCTTAGTAACTTTCCGGAATCATTTAATTATCCGGTGAAGATCACTGTGGAAAATGCGGAGACCCAATACCAGATGGGGTTGCGGATCCTCTACGTACTTAATTTGACATTTACGGGTATTTTTGCCTATATGACATTTGCAACTATCCAGACGGCGCTAGGCAAATGGAACGGACTGGGCAAGGGCCTATTTTGGTTTATTATCATTGGCATCGCTGCCCTGATTTGGCAGACCTTCCGGCAAGCAAAAGCCGGGTAACAACCATTCATTGAATATATGACTGTATTAGACATCACACTCTCTGAACTCAACGCTTTCCTGATTGCAGCTGGTTCCACGATTTTAGTGGTTCTTTTGATCCGAAGGCTATATAAGCGCTCGCGAAGCGATCACGAATCGTGAATACGCTTCCAGAACTCCTCCTGATAAGTCCCCCCGATGGGTATGCGTTGGTCACCAATGACAATGCGATTGCGTTCGATGTAATCGATGTGCGGCAGGGCGACGATCCATGATTTATGCACGCGAATAAATCGATCGCCGGGCAGGGTTTTATTAAAATTCTTCAGGGTGTCAAGCGTTAGCACCGGACCTTCGCCCGTTTGAATGCGCACGTAGTCACTGAGTCCCTCCAGGTACCGGATATCTTCCAGGTCGATGCGCTGGGTTTTATAACCACTTTTCACGAAAAGTACCGGCGGCGATGGTTCTGTTTTTGCGGAAGCAGAAACAACAGAAGGCCCCTCCTGATGCTCCCTGACTTTTGCAACGGCCCGTTCGAACCGCTCCAGGGAAATGGGCTTGAGGAGGTAATCCACAATATCCAGCTCGTATCCTTCGAGCGCATAATCGGGATAGGCCGTGGTGAGTATCACCGGGTATTTGCCCTGAACGATCTTGGCAAACTGCACACCGGACAGCTCCGGCATCTGTACATCCAGGAAGATCAGATCCACCTCCACCTCGTCGAGCGCTTGCATCGCCTTAATGGGATTGTGAAAGGCTTTCGCCAAAACGGTATGCGCGCAAGCCTGCACGTGATCCTGCAGCAGCTTAACGGCCAGGGGCTCATCGTCGATGATCAGGCAGCGGAGCATGCGTCCAAGTCGATTTTTAAGGTTACTAAAAAGCGGTCATCGGCTGTTTCCGTTATTTCCAGCTCGTGATGGTCACCGTATACTAATTCCAGGCGCTGTCGGGTGTTCTGTAATCCGATACCACCCGTGCGATCCTTTTCCTGCTTTTTTATGGTATTGCTTACGCAAAAAACAAAGGCGTCATCGGTGGTCGTCATATCAATACGAACGGGATGATTCACCGATGCCAGTTCACCGTGCTTAAACGCATTTTCGATGAAGTTGGTCAGGATAAAGGGTGGCAACTCAATATTGGGCAATGAATCAGGTACATCCATCAATAGTGCCGGCTGGTAGGGTAAACGCATCTCCTGGAGTCGCAAATAGTCTTGTACAAACGCCCATTCACGTTTCAGCGGAACCATTTCGGCTTGCTCGTATAGACTGTAGCGCAGAGCCTTGGAAAGCGTCTCAATGGCCGGAAGCGCCTGCGGACTGTTTTCGTTGACCAGGGAATAGATGCCGTTCATGGCATTGAACAGGAAGTGCGGATTGATCTGGGCGCGCAGTAACGATAATTGCATCTTTTGATTCTCGATCTCCAGCTTCTGCTCCCTTTCCCGCCGAAAGCGGGCATACTGAACGAAGTACAGAACCACTCCAAAACTGGAGAAAAGAAAGGCGTAGTATAAATTATCGATGATGTATATCGGAATGGGATACCCTTCCCGGTAATTCCCGAAGCCGAAAAACCACCGCAGGCACAGCTCCTGCAAAAAGTACCTCAGGCCAATGACCACCAGGGCCATGATCATGCAGCCGAAAATACTCACCCAGACGGGCCGGTGATTATAGGTATAGTAAAAGACCAGGTACGCACCAATGCTGTACAGAGTAAAGGGAATCAGAGTAGTCACAGTCAAAAGTGCCTCTACCCTGTCTGCCAGAAAAATATACAGTTCGCTGATATCCCCTTTCAGTGCAGCGTCCTGCATGGGGCTGTAAATATAGAAGAAGACTAATGTCCAGAGTATGACGGTCGACAACTCCTTTTTCATGCGCCTAAAATACACCTTTGTCGGTCAATCTGCCCGGTGGTTTTGCCCAGAATCGGTGAACGGACAAATCCAATCGGTGAACCCAGATATATGCTCCCTTTCCTGTTCACCGATTGGATACCGGGGTTCACCTATTGTGATTGGAAGAGGTCTTTGGTGCTCCTACTTTTAGGGTATTGATCACCAAAACACATACCATGACACGCTCGATTGTAGTACTACTTGCAGCTATGCTGATGACCAACTTAAGCCTGCATGCCCAACGGGCACCGGAAGAATTTCTCCTCAAAGACGGTGAGAAAAAGATCCCCGTACTGCTGGTGGGTACCTTCCATTTTGGGTATCCCGGTCTGGATAGCCATAAGACCAGCGAAGAGGATAAGATTGATGTTCTTTCACCGCAGAGACAAAAGGAGATCCGGGAGCTGGTCGACTATATCGCACGCTTCAAGCCCACAAAGATAGTGGTCGAAGCGGGCAAAAATACCGGCTACCTTATGCGACGCTACGAACGGTGGCAGGCGGGCACCTACGACTTACGACGCAAAGAGGTCGACCAGTTAGCCTTTCCGTTAATGAAGCGATTTGGATTGGATACCCTGTACGGCTGCGATGCACCTAGTTTGGTTTGGTCCCTGATGAACTCGGCTGATTCCACCGTATTAAAGCCAATTGCCGGACGAATCTATGCCGCCGAATCCCCGGAAGATCCGATGAGTGATCGGTATTTTGAATGGTATGATTACACTGATCGCTATGCGTTGGAAAGTACCATGCTGGAAACCTTCCTGGATATGAATTCCGAACACCACATCAAGACCATGCACGGCCACTACATTATTGATGACTTTAAAACGGACGGTTTTGAAGGAGCCGATGGCCTTGCGATGAATTGGTACAGTCGTAACCTGCGGATTTTCCGGCGCATCCAAATGATCGATGCCGACCAGGACGATCGCATTATGGTGCTATTCGGCGCCGGACACATGGCCATTTTAATGCAGCAATTTGAAGCGAGTCCGGAGTATGAACTCGTACCGTTCCATTCCCTGAGCAAATTGAAATAAATAGATAAAAATTCGCAATGCTCAATGCTAAGTGCTCAATGATTGCTACCTCATTGAGCACTTAGCATTTAACATTGAGCATTTACGCTATTCGAACATATCGATCGACAACCCGGGAATAATCTTCGTCGCGTTGACGTAATACATTTTTCGCAGTACCTCATCCGTCAGGTCGAGACCGTACATTCGCCAGAATGCGTGGTAGCGCTTGTAGTAGGGAAAATATTCATCGGCTGTTTCCAGCACCCGAAAGTAGGTATAATACTCTTCGGGATTGTAGGCATCTTTCCCGAAGAGGATACGATCCTGGTATTGGGTCAGGAATTTTTTGGCAAAGCGCGGCTGGCGACCAAGTTCAGCGATAATGGCCCCACATTCGATGTACATATTGGGCATCTCATCGAGCAGGGTGCCCAATTTTGCCAGATCGTTGGGGAACCAACCGAAGTGAGCGGCGATAAAGGTTGTATTGGGATGGCTCTTAAACAGGTCGTGCTGCTCGGCGATGATGGTTTCCCAGGGTGCGGGATTATCCGGACCACGCTTACGGCGGGGGCGCAGTTTTAACTCCAGCCAACGCTCGTTATTCTCGTCGTGGGGTTCCCAGAACGACTTAGGGTCGGCGGAGTGGATCAGGACGGGAATGCCCAACTCCCCGCATTTGGCGAAGACCGGGGCGATCCTGGGATCATTGATCTTGATCCGGTTACCCATGGAATCGGTATTCGTCATGCCCTGGCTCTTGTAGATCTTTAGCCCACGGGCACCATTAGCTACATCGTATTCGATCTGCTTCACGGTTTCCTCGGTCCAGTCGGGATCGTCTATGCTACGGATATTGATATTGGTAAAGACGACAATACGGTCCTCATATCCACTCTCTTTTACGTGATCGGTAATATCCTTCAATGCTTTACCACCACGACCACTCAGATTAACGATCACCTGCATATTGAGGCTATCCATTTGCCGGATCAGTTTGTCCAGATCTTGCTCGGCCATACGCCAGTGATGGCTGTGAACGTCGACGAAGGGAAACTTGGCACTTTGCACCGGATTTTCGGGCACGACCAGGGTGGAGGGTGGATCATAGTCTTCAAAATCCATACGCAATTCCTCTTCTTCCTGGGCCATTGTCTGGCAGGAGAATAAGAGCAGAAAGGCAAACAGGCAGACGTTTTTCATAGTTTTCGTGTTTTGTCTAAAAATAGAGATAAAAAGGGAGGTCGCCAATTGCCGGTGAAAGACCGGTAAGATGTGACCAAAATAGCGGGATCGTAGTATCTTGGCAGTATGATACGACGCATCATACAGGATCGGTTTAATATATACTCGGTACCATCCACCTATCTGAACATCCGGATTGCCTTGATCCTGTTAGTAATCGATATCCTGTTGGGCATTATGGGCTATATGCTGATCGAGGGCTATTCCCTGTTGAACGCGTTCTACATGGTCGTAATCACCATTTCCACGGTAGGGTATACGGAGGTGCAACCATTATCAGGCGGGGGCCAAATATTTTCTGCTTTTTACATTATCATTAATATTGGTCTGTTTGCCTACCTGCTGGCCGTTTTTTCGAACTACGTGATTCAGGGGGAAATTTTCAAGAAAATGCACGTGAATCTCATTCATACCAACATCAAAAAGCTGTCGGGCCACGTAATTCTTTGTGGGTACGGCAAATATGGCAACGAAATTGTACTGCATTTCGGGAAGCAACATCTCCCCTTTGTGGTTATCGATACCAATCCTGACAAGATTGAGGCACTACAAAAATCCGAGGATAAGATCTTATACATCCAGGATGATGCTACCCACGACGAAGCCCTTATCGAGGCGGGTATCGAACGGGCAAGTGCCCTGATTTCCGCCCTGCCCGATGATTCGGATAATGTATTCACCGTACTTACGGCTCGCCAGTTGAATCCTAAGCTGACGATCATCAGCCGGGCCAAAGACCCCAAATCGGAAAAAAAACTGTTGCTCGCCGGAGCTAACCACGTCGTCATGCCCGAACAGATCGGTGGTTTTTATATGGCAACACTGGTTACCAAACCCGATGCCGTAGAGTTTTTCTCCTTCATCACCAACGAGTATCAATCCGACATCGGCTTTGAAGAGATCTCCTTTGCCGAAGTGCCCGAGCCCTGCAAATACAAATCCATCCGCGACCTCAATATCCGGGAATACACCGGGGCTAACATCATCGGATTCAAGGATACCAATGCTCACTACAGCGTTAATCCCGATCCAACGACACGCCTGGTCCCCGGTAGCAGCTTCATCGTACTCGGCGACCGCACTCAACTGGATAAACTCAAGGATTTTTTGGCAAATTATGAGTCCTACCGAAACTAGGTACAGGGTATAGTGTAGTAGGTATTTGGTATTTGGACAGATAAGAAACCAGATAGAAGAATTAGATGATCATTTTCCAATTTCCATAACCGCCGTTGCCTTGCCCAAGTGTACTGGACTGAAGGCTGAGAACTGTTAACTAAGAAACAGCCTTTTGGCGAAAGCCAAAAAATAAATCCACATTCAGCATTGATCATTCAGCATTGAGCATTGCCAACCGGAGACTTAAGACCTCTACAACAGCGATAACTCCACATCATACACTTCCATATCACTGCGATCAAAGGTGAACCCACGGCGCTC